>JADGGM010000174.1 GCA_019689955.1 Gemmatimonadaceae bacterium | reverse complement strand
CCGAGGGGCGGGTGCAGCTCGGCGCGCAGGGGGCGCCGGCGGGAAGTGGGGCGTTGCTCGGCCGCGGTGATGTCGGCGAGCTCCGCCCCGGCGGCGCGGTGGCGGTCGCCGTGCACGGTGCACACCTGGACGATGATCTCAGCTGGTTGCAGTCCCGGCTCGTGTATCACGACGTCGCGATGCGCGACGTCATGGCGGACGTCGCGCGGTGGTACGACGTCGAGCTCCGGGTCACCGACGCGACCATGGCCGATGCCCGGATCACGCTCACGATCCCGGGGAAGGCCACGGTCGACGACGTGGCCCGCCTCCTGGCAGACGTCCTGGGCGCTCGATACGAGCGCGTCGGACGCGTCATCACGTTCCAGCCCGCGAATCGCTGACCTCGCGCGACCCTCGGGTCGCTCTGCCGGCGCGAGCGATGGCGCCGGCGGGGCAGGTCACGGCCGTCGGCGGGTGGAGCTCCACAACATCGAGGAGCGCGCATGAGATCGATCTGGTCAGTCGTCGCGTTGATGCTCCTGGGGAGCGCGTCGGGCGCCGCGCAGTCCGTGCGAGCGGCGCCCCCTCAGACGTCAACAGGGCCGGTGGCCGCGTCGCCGCGGACCGTGGACCCGCTCGAGCGCCTGGTGACGCTGGACGTCGTGGACGCACCGGTGGCCGACGTGGTGCGTGCGATCGACGAACAGGCCGGGCTCGGGCTCGCCTACTCGGATCGCGTGCTTCCATCGGACGCGCGCATCACGATTCACCTTCGGCGCGTGCCGGCCAAGACCGCGCTCGCCCGCGTGCTGGCCGGCACCGGACTCACCGTGCAGCGTTCGTCGCTCGGCGTGCTGGTGGTGGCGCGGCCCAAAGCGACGAAGACGACCTCGCGCACTGACACCGACACCACCGTCGTCGGCGCCGTGCTCGCCCGCGTCGTCGACTCGACCTCGCGCGAGCCGATCCAGGGGGCCGTCGTCGGCGTGAAGGGGACGGCGCTCACCGCGAGCACGAACGCCGACGGGTACGCCCTGCTCCGCGGCGTTCCCGTGGGCGTGCAGGTGATCACGGCGCGCCACCTGGGCTACATGGCCGCGGAGCGCGCGATCGCCGTCGCGGAAGGGGATCGGCCCGTGCGCGTGGAGCTCGCCCTGCGTATGAGCCTGACCCGTCTGCAGGAAGTCGTGACCACGGCCACCGGCCCGCGGCGCCGGTACGAGCTCGGGAACGACATCACCGTGCTCAACGCCGACTCGATCGTCGCCACCCAGCCCATCTCGAGCGTGACCGACCTCCTCGACGGCCGCGTGCCGGGGCTCGTGGTGCAGCGCACCTCGGGGGCGCCGGGCGATCCCGCGCGTCTCAGGCTCCGCGGCGCATCGAGCGCGTACCTGAGCAACGATCCCATCGTCGTGGTGGACGGCGTGCGCATCTATGCCGCGCAGTCGGACCCCCGGAGCAGCAACCTCGCCAACGACACGCGCCACAACGAGCACTACGCCGCCCCCTCGCCGCTCGACTACATCGACCCGCACACGATCGAGACGATCGAAGTCCTGAAGGGCCCGAGCGCCGCGACGCTCTACGGCGCCGACGCGGCGAACGGCGTCATCGTCATCACCACCAAGAAAGGGCAGGCCGGCCCGCCGCGCTGGACCGCGAGCGTGGAGCGCGCGATGACGACGATGCCGGGGCAGTATCCGACCATGTACGCCAGCCCGTACGGCGCGACCAACGGCACCGCGTTCTGCACGCTCGTCAGCCAGGTACAGTCCGGGTGCAAGCCGGACAGCCTGGTCCGATTCCAGACCCTGAACGACCCGCGGTACACCATCTTCGGCCACGGGCAGCGCACCGCTGCGACGCTCGGCGTCTCCGGCGGCGTCGGGACCCTGACCTACAGCGTGAACGGCGCCTTCTCCGACGAGATGGGGCTCGTTCGCCTCCCCGACCTCGAGCTGCAGCGCTATCGCGCGAGCCACGGGAACACCGCTCCCCCCGACTGGATGCGGCGGCCGCAACGACTCGAGCGGTGGAGCGGGTCCAGCCGGCTCGCCACGACGCTCGGGCGCACGGGGAACCTCTCGTTGACCACGATGCTCTCGCGCAGCGATCAGCAGCGGTCCTCGCTCGAGAATCAGATCGGGACGCTCATGACTACCTATGTCGATCCCGTGACCGGCACCTACTTCCAGGTCACGCGGAACGGCCCCGCCTCCACCGACGCGCTCTTCGAGAGCTACGCGCAGCGCGCACGCGACGTGGCCACGCAGTTCACCAACGGCGCGAGCCTCACGTGGCGGCCCACGCCGTGGCTCACCGGGACCGCCGACGCGGGGCTCAACCTGATCGAGCGCGACGACCAGCTCCTTCTCCCGAACGGCGCGGTGCCGGCGACCGCGGACAGCGTCGGCCGGCTCGCGACCGGGCGCGGGACCTCGACCATGAGCACCGTCAACGTGCGCGCGACCGCCACGGCCCCGCTCCCGTGGGGGCTGCGCCTCCAGACGGCCGTCGGCGGAAACTACACGCGCCAATCGGTCAACGACTTCAGCGCCCTCGCCACGGGGCTCCCCCCGGGGGGGAGCTCGATCGGGCTGGCGGGCCAGGTGACCGGCGTGAGCGAGGCCCGCACCGAGCAGGCGACGTTCGGGTGGTACCTGGAGCCCACGCTGGCCCACAAGCGCTTCTGGCTCTCGACCGGGATCCGCATGGATGGCGGGAACACCTTCGGCCGGCGCACGACGCTGGCCGGCTTCCCCAAGATGAGCTTCTCGTACCTCATCTCGGACGAGCCGTTCTTCCCGTTCAAGGACATCGTCAACACGCTCCGCCTCCGCGTCGCGTACGGACACGCCGGGGTCGAGCCCGGACCGGGCGACCGGCTGCGCCTCTACTCCGCCCCCACCCGGCAGTGGGTGGGCGGGCAGTTCGTCGACGCGGTCACGCTGCAGTCGCTGGGGAGCACGGAGCTCAGGCCGGAGCGCTCGCGCGAACTGGAGGCGGGCTTCGATGCCGATCTGTTCGGCGACCGCGTCTCGCTGGCCTTCACCGGGTACCGGAAGACGCGCGTGGACGCGCTGATGGCCGTGCCGGTCCCGCCGTCGGTGTACGGCGCGGGGGTGAGCATCCTGCGCAACGTGGGGGAGGTTCGGAACACCGGCCTCGAGGTGACGGCAAGCGCGCAACTCGTGCGCACCGACCCGGTGACGTGGAGCACACAGCTCTCGGTGAGCCAGAACCGGAACCTGGTGGTCTCGCTGGGACCTGGTGTCGAGCCCTTCCCGGCGGTGGGCGGCGACGCCGGAACGCGCGTGGCCGCCGGGTATCCGCTCTTCGGACGGTGGGGGAAGCTCCTCATCGGCTACAGCGACCGTGATGGGAACGGCCGGATCACCCTGGATGAGCTGCTGCTTTCCGACACTGCCGTCTACCTGGGACCGCAGGAGCCGGACTTCACGGCGTCGCTGCACAGCACGGTCTCGCTGCTGCGCGGTACGCTCGCCGTGCGCGTGGGGCTGACCTACGCCTCCGGGCTCACACAGTCGGGGGCGGGGGTGACGTCCACGTTCGGTCCGTTCTCCCGCGGGGCGAACGACCCGACCGCCCCGCTCGTGGAGCAGGCGATCGCCACGGGGAACGCCACGGCGCCGCTCACGTCGGCGTACCAGAACTCGCAGACGCAAACGGTGGACATGCTGCGGGTCAACAGCCTGGCGGTGGCCTACAACGTCCCGGCACGCACGGCCGCGCGCCTCGGCGCGCGCGCGCTCACCGTGTCGCTCGAGGGCACCAACCTCGGTCTGTTCACGAACTATCGCGGGCTGGACCCGAACGTCACCGGCTACGTCACCGGGAACACGGCGAGCGACACGGGCGTGCTCCCGCGGCCGCGGACGTGGCAGGTGCGCGTGAGCGCGAGCTACTAACCCCTCGCGAGCGAGAGCGTCAATGGCGAAAATCGATCGGCGCCGGCCCGACGTCCGGCGCGTGCGCAACGGGGTGCTGACCGCCCTCCTCATCGGCGCGGCCGCCGCGTGCTCGCCCGACCGTGTGGTGGGGGGCGTCCCACTCCCCTCGAACCTGAGCGATCCGGCGGCGATGGGCTCGCGGTCCGGCGCGCTCGCGGTCTACAACGGAACGCTGGCGCAATTCCGCGACGCGTTCGGCGGCTTCAACGGGACCAGCTTCATCGAGGCCGCGGGGGAGCTGAGCGATGAGCTGCAGAACGGCACCGCGCTCGGCGCCACCAGCGTCACCCCGAACATCGTCGACGTGCGGGTGCTCCCCGAGGCCGAAGAACCGAACGCGCAGAGCGATGCCGTGCCGGCCGCGGTGTACTCGGAGCTGCAGCGCGTGCGCGGGCAGGCGCGGCAGGGGGTGGGGCTCCTGCGCGACTACGCGCCGGACGTCTCGCACGCCCTGCTCGGACACCTGTACGCGCTCATGGGATACAGCGAGGTGATGCTCGCCGAGCTGTATTGCTCCGGGATCCCCCTCAGCACGCTCGACTACAACGGCGACTACACGCTCGCCCCGGGGTCATCGACGGCGGAGGTGCTGACGCACGCGCGGGCGCTCTTCGATACCGCGCTCGCGCTCTCGGCCGATAGCGCGCGCATCCTGCACCTCGCGCGCGTGGGGAAGGGGAGAGCGTTGCTCGGGCTCGGCGATTTCGCGGGCGCGGCTGCGGCGGTGGCGGACGTGCCCGACGGCTACCGGTACGAAGTGACCTACAGCGGCACCACCGAGACCGGGCTGGCGGACCCGCGCAACTTCGCGACCGTGCTGTTCGGCCGGTGGGCGTTCAGCGTGTCCGATGTCGAAGGGGGGACGGGGCTCGACTACATCTCCAGCGGTGACCCGCGCACGGCCGTCGTCCCTGCGGGGAAGAGTACGGGGGGGATTTCGCTCTTCAGCCCCGTGAAGTACGCGCCGGACGGTGGCACGCCGATCGTGCTTGCGGATGGCGTGGAGGCGCGACTCATCGAGGCCGAGGCGGCGCTGCACGGCGCCGGCGGCAACTGGCTCGCGATCCTCAACGCGCTGCGCACCGACGGCACCTTCGACACGCAGCCCGATCCGGTCGACGCAACGAAGGTGGACACGCTCTGGCACGCCGGCTCGGGCGGCGTCGCGGGGCTCGCCCCGCTCAGCGATCCCGGCACCGACTCGGCGCGCGTGGATCTCGTCTTCCGCGAGCGCGCGTTCTGGCTCTTCCTCACCGGGCACCGGCAGGGGGACCTGCGCCGGCTCATCCGCCAGTACGGGCGTCAGCCGGACGACGTCTACCCCGTCGGGCCGTACCCCGCGGCCGGCGGGACCGTGTACTACGGGACCGACGTGACGATGCCGATCCCGGCCACCGAGCGAATCGCCAACTCCAAGTTCACCGGCTGCATCAACCGAGATGCCTGACATGTACGCGATCGGCGACACGTTTTCCTCGGCAGTGCGCGCTACTCACCCTGCACCGTCGGCGCGCAATCGTGCGGCTCGACCCTGGGCCGCGACCGTTCTCGCGCTCCTCGCCGTGGGGTGCGGGGGCGAGGTGCCGGAGCCCACGCGCACCTACGCACCGATCGATGCCAGCGCGCTGTACTGGGCGCTGACGCTCGATCATCACGCGGTCACGCTCTCGACGGCGGCGCCGTGGGACACGCTCCAGCTCACCGCCACGCTCCGGGACGCGAGCGGCGCCCCGCTCGCCGGGAGCCACACGATCAGCTTCCGCTCCACGAACCCATCCCGCGTTCAGGTGGACTCGACGGGTCGCCTGCAGGCGATCGAGACGGGGACGAACATCAGGATCATCGCCGAAGCCACGATCGACAACGTGCGCCACGCCGACACGACGACCGTGAACGTGCGCGCGGACACCCCCGCGCCGCTGCCGGCGGTGTTCTCCATTCACCCTGCCGATAGCACCGTGTGGCCGGTGGGCGGCAACGGGAGCGCGGCGAACAAGGCGCTCCCGGCCACGGTGCTCGACGCCTCGGGCCGGTCGATCCCCGGCGTTGCGGTGTACTACACCTCGCTGCAGCCCTTCATCGCGATCCCCTCCAACGGTGCGCTCCAGGCCCGCCAGCCGGGGGAGGCGACGATCGTCGCCAACGCCACGATCTACGGTGTGCCGGTGGCGGATACGGTCACGTTCACGATCATCCCGCGCATCAAGGCGGAGGTCGACATGCACCTCCGGCCGACCACGCTCGGCGGTCCGCTGGCGCCGGCGTTCGAGCCGCGCGATCTCACCATCAGCGTCGGCGGCGCGGTGCTCTGGCGCAACGGGACCGGCCGGCCGATGGACGTCACGTTCGACGATCCCACGAACGTCACGGCCACGTCCGCGCCGCTCACCTGCGGCACCGGCGACGCGGGTGGCGCGGGGAACATCCCGGCGTACGGCGACACGACGAGCGCGTTCAGCATCACCAACTGCCGCTCGCGGCGCTTCATGGCTCCCGGTGTCTACTCGTACCACAGCACGGCGACCGGGGCGGCGGGGCGCATCACGGTCGTGAGCCGAACCTCGGCGCCATGAGCGGCCCGGACCGCGCCGCGAGCGTCATCCCGCCACGGTAGGCAATCGCATGCCGATCACTCGACGCGAGCTCGTGAAGACCGGTGTCGCGGCGGCCGCGGCGCTCGTGGTGCCGCGGCCGCTCTGGGTCCGGCTCGGCGCGCGTCCCGAGCCGGTGGCGTCGAT
>JADGGM010000173.1 GCA_019689955.1 Gemmatimonadaceae bacterium | reverse complement strand
GCGTGGGGGGGGGGCTCAAGCTCGATGTGGCGGGGTTCTCGATCGTCGGATCCGGGTACTACGGGGACGGGGTCGGGACGACGTTCATGTTCGGCCAGTCGTGCTGCGCGCTGGACGTCCTCGGTCAGAAGCGGAAGTCGTGGGGGTACATCGGGCAGGCGACGTACACGCCGCCCGGCTCGAAGTGGACGATCGGCGGGAGCTGGGGGGATAGCCGGCTCAAGACGACGGACAACGATCCGCCGGAGGCGCTGAACTCCGTCGTGAAGAGCAACCGTGCGGCCGATGGCATTCTCATCTTCCAGTGGACCAAGGCGCTGAAGTGGGTCGCCGAGTACACCTTCGCGACCTCGGAGGCCTTCTCCGGCGCCAAGACCAAATCGAACCAGGGCACCACGGGGTTCATGTTGTTCTTCTGAGCGTCATATGTAGCAGATGTTCGTCCAGCCGGGCGGGCGCTCGAACGACGCTCGCCCGGTTGCGTTTCCGCGACCGTACAGACACGCGGCCGCGCGGGCGTGCTACCGTACAGCTCGCCGTCAGAATAGCAGTGGGGGTCAGCTTGACACCTTCTTCGACCGCCTGCACTTTCTGGAACACGCGGGCATCATGAAGGCAAAATGTGATGTGAGCAGTCACGGGTAGGACGACAACTCGAGCAAGTCCGGCGAGGGCCCCTTAGCTCGCCGGCAGAGAGGCGATCGCGCGGCGCTTCGGCGCGCGCTGCGGGTGGCACGTTCGACTGTAAGACCGTTTTCAACTCACGAAGTTGCAGCGTGTGAGGTTGCAATGGTCTGTAGTGAGCGAAGTCCCCCTCGAGGAGCACGCTGTTCCGCTGCCCGCGCAGCGGGACTAGCCCCAGTGCGGCCCTCACCGCGAGGCCTGGTGGCACGGCGTGCGGATCCGCGGTTCAGATCCATCCTCACCCTCCACTCAAGGGGCAGCAACATGAATCGCTTTGCCCGCACTTCATCTTGGGCTTGGGCATTGGTCGCCGGCATGCTCGCGGTGGGCGCCTCGGTCGCCTCCGCGCAGCAGCAGCTGATCGAGATGTCCAAGAATCCCAACCAATGGGTCATGACGGGTCGGACGTACGATCTCCAGCGGCACAGCCCACTGAAGCAGATCAATACGTCCAACGTGAAGGACCTTCACGTGGCGTGGACGATGTCGACGGGGGTGTTGCGCGGTCACGAGGGGAACCCGCTCGTCATCGGCAACGTGATGTACCTCCACACCTCGTTCCCCAACAAGGTGTACGCGCTCGACCTGACGAAAGAGGGCGCGCCGCAGATCTGGCAGTTCACCCCCGAACAACCCGCGGACGTGATCCCGATCGCCTGCTGCGACGTGGTGAACCGCGGGCTCGCCTACAGTCCCAAGTACAATCGCCTGTACATCGAGCTGCTCTCGGGTGATCTCCTCGCCCTCGACGCGAAGACCGGGAAGCAGGTCTTCCGCGTGAAGAACGCCGACTACAAGCGCGGGGAGACGATGACGAACGCGCCCCTGGTGGTGGGGGACGTCGTGATCGTCGGAATCTCCGGTGGTGAGTTCGGCGTACGCGGGAGCGTGACCGGGTACAGCGCGGCCGATGGCCGGCGGCTTTGGCGCGGCTACAGCACGGGATCGGACAAGGACGTCCTGATCACGGGGGTGCCGAATGCCAACTACGAGTCCATGCGTGGGAAGGATTTGGGGCTCACGACCTGGCAGGGCGACGAGTGGCAGCGGGGCGGCGGGACGACGTGGGGGTGGTACTCGTACGATCCGGAGCTGAACCTGTTCTACTACGGGAGCGGGAACCCCGGGACGTGGAACCCGGATCAACGCCCCGGCGACAACAAGTGGTCGATGTCGCTCTGGGCCCGGAACCCCCAGACGGGGGAGGTGAAGTGGGTGTACCAGATGACGCCGCATGACGCGTGGGACTACGACGGCGTCAACGAGAACATCCTCTTCGACCGCGACGGGAAGAAGCTCCTCGCCCACTTCGACCGCAACGGTTTCGCGTACACGGTCGACCGGACGAACGGGAAGGTGCTCGTGGCCGAGCCGTACGGGCCGGTGAACTGGGCCTCGCGGATCGATCTGACGACCGGCCGCCCCGTGGAGAACGCCTCCAAGCGGACGAACGCGAAGGGGAACACCGAGGGGATCTGCCCGGCCGCGATCGGGTTCAAGGATCAGCAGCCGGCATCGTACTCTCCGGAGACCGGGCTCTTCTACGTGCCCACGAACAACATCTGCATGGACTACGAGGGCGTCGAGGTGAAGTACGCGGCGGGCCAGCCGTACGTCGGCGCGATCGTGCGGATGTTCCCCGGCCCGGGCGGGAACCGCGGTGCGGTGATCGCCTGGGACCCGATGAAGGGGAAGAAGGTGTGGGAGATCAAGGAGAACCTTGCGGCCTACGGCGGGACGCTGAACACAGCGGGCGGTCTCGTGTTCTACGGGACGATGGAAGGGTGGCTCAAGGCCGTCGATGCGAAGACCGGGAAGTTGCTGTGGAAGTTCAAGACGCCTTCCGGGATCATCGGGAACCCGATGACCTACATGGGCCCCGACGGGCGACAGTACGTCGCCGTCCTCTCGGGGATCGGTGGCTGGGCGGGGATCGGCGTGGCGGCGGGGATCGGTGCGGAAGACCCGACCGCCGGGCTGGGCGCGCTGGGTGCGTTCGGTGACGCCGGCTCGTACAGCAACCAGGGCGGCACGCTGACGGTGTTCGCGCTCGACAACGCGGCGAGGAAATAGCAGGCCGCGGCGTGGCCGAACGCGGTGACCCCGGTGTCGGAGCACTCGCTCCGGCACCGGGTTTGGCGTCGCTCCCCACGTCTCCACCAACTGCGGTGTAGGTCACTCATGTCGTGGTACAGATTCCTCCGCCTCACGGCGGCGGTGCTGCTGGCGCTCCCCGCGCTGGCCGCGCGGTCGGCCGCGCAGGTGGAGTCGACGGCGACGCGCTCGAACACGATGGACGGGTTGTTCGCCAAGGCGAAGGCGTGGAAGGACCTCAAGGTCTTCCGCGTCTGCGGCGACCCGAACAACCTCCCCTTTTCGAACGACAAACAGGAAGGCTTCGAGAACAAGATCGCCCAGCTCATCGCAGCCGAGCTCGGCGACTCGGTCAGCTATCGGTGGTGGCCCCACCGGCGCGGCTTCATCCGCAACACGCTCAACGCCGAAGAATGCGACGTGATCATGGGGATCCCGGCGGGGTACGATCCGGCGCTCGAGACGAAGCCGTACTATCGATCGACGTACTACGTGGTGTCGCGCGCGGACCGGCACATCAACGTCACCACGTTGAACGACCCGGCGCTCAAGGAGCTCAAGATCGGCGTCAACCTCATTGGGGACAACTACACCAACACGCCCCCCGCCGAAGCGCTCGCGGCGCGCGGGATCTCCAAGAACCTGGTCGGGTACAGCACGTTCTATGGGGAGGAGCACCACCCAAGCGACATCATCGACGGCGTGGTGAAGGGCGAGGTGGACATCGCGCTCGTCTGGGGCCCGCTCGCGGGGTACTTCGTGAAACATGCGCCGGTGCCGCTGACGATGGTCGCCCTGCCGGATTCGGACAGCACGGGCCTGCCGTTTGCCTACGATGTGGCGATCGGTGTGCGCCACGCGGACCGGGAGCTCAAGGATACGCTGGATGCGATTCTCACCCGGAAGCGCGACGCGATCGAGGCGATCCTTCGGGAGTACAACGTTCCGATGATCGGCTCCACGCATTAGCCGATGCAGGCTGGGGAACGCCTGCATCATTCACCCCATGTCGGCCGAAACCATAAGAACCCGACGCCGACGGTCTGGATAGAACATGAACTTGTCGATGGGACATTCGGTACGTGGTCTGTTCAGCGTAGCACTCCTCGGCGCGGTCTTCTCCGCCTGCGCGCGTGGCGACACCAAGTCTGCATCGCACGACTCGGGGCTCGTCGCGACGGCCTCGGCCGGTGAGACTGCCCTGCGGCCGGTGGCCGCGGCGACGGCGGCACCAGCGGCCGCGCCAACGGCGTTCGATTCGACGTGCACCAAGGAGAACGGCGCCGCCGGCGTGCAGCCGGCCAAACCGGGGCCGGACCCGCTGCTGGTGAACGAATCGGAGTACAACGGGTGGAAGATGTTCCACGTGTACTGCTACCGGTGCCACGGTGTGGATGCGCTCGGGGGAGGGATCGCGCCGGACCTGCGGCACTCGCTCGGCCCCGAGGGGAGCGTGGATCACGCCTGCTTCGTCAAGACCGTCACGGAAGGGCGCCTCCCGAAAGGGATGCCCTCGTGGAAGGAGCTCCTGGATCCCGATCAGATCGAGAACGTGTGGCACTACCTGCAGGCGCGAAGCTCGGGGCGTCTCGCCGCCGGGCGACCGCATACGACGAGCAAAGCGAGCAAGGCAAGCTGAGAACGTTGGCGCAGTACCGCGGGTTCGTGAGGGAGGGCGCCAGGTCGCCCTCCTTCATGCTTTCACCCCAGCCTTCGGGGGTGGCGGATGGTCGGCACGGGGATGACGACGCACGAGCGATGGCTGCTCGCCGCGGTACTGGGCGTGGGCGCCGGCGCGCTGGCCGGGATGGACCGCGCCGCACCTCCGCCACACGGCGCTCTTGAGCGTGTGGCCGCCGCCCTCTCGCGCGACACGACCGGGCGCGCCCTCACCCGCGATGAAGTGCTCGACCGCCTCGCGCGCGCCACGGAACGGACGCCGGCCGATCTCACGAGCGCCGACCTCTCCGGGCTCGACCTGTCCGGGGTGGATTTCAAGCAGGCGAATCTCACCGGCGCGCGGCTGGTGCGCACGAAGCTCTCGGGCGCCAAGCTGTTCGGCACCACGCTCAGTCACGCGATCGCGCGCGAGGCGGACTTCTCGCACGCCACGCTCGATGTGGCCGTGGCGCGGCAGGCCGACTTCACGCGCGCGGTGTTTCGCGATGCCAGCCTCTACGCGACGATCCTCATCGGCGCAGACCTCACCGAGGCCGATCTCACCAACGCACGGGTGATCGCCGCGCTCGACGATGCCAAGCTCGTGCGCGCGAAGCTCGTGGGCGCGAACTTCGGCGCGGACCCCGGGAATCAGCCGATGGGGCTCATGTTCACGAACCTCACCGACGCCGACCTCACGGGCGCCGATCTCACGCGCGCGAATCTCCGCAAGGTCGCGCTGGTGCGCGCGAACCTGACCAACGCTGATCTCACCCGCGCGGACCTCACGGGTGCGAATCTCGCCGGGGCGATCCTCCGATCGATCCGCGGGCGTGGGACGATCATCGGTCTGAACAAGGCGAAGAACGTGGACCAGGCCGTCACGGGGGACTCCACGCCGCGCCAGTGACGGGCGCGGCGTGCGTCACCCCACGGCGGTCCAGAACGACCGCGGGTAGCGGCGGACGAGCCACCGGTCGATCCCCCAGCAGCGACCGGCTCTGGCGAAGAAGAACGCGATCATCATGGCCCCGAGCATGACGTGAAACCCCTGTTGGCCGGAGCTCATATGCTGTACCGCGAAGGCGTAGAACAGCACCTGGAAGAAGCCGAAGAAGGCGCCGAGCACGGTCACCACACCGAGCGTGAGCGAGAGTCCCACCGCCACCTCGCCGAGCGCCGTGAGGTGGGCGAAGACGTGACTGTTGGGGATGACCGTGTCGAGGAGGAAGCTCCGGTACCAATCGATCGGGTTGTCGGCCGCGTAGCGGGCGAGCAGCTTGGGCATCACGCCGATCCATCGGTGATTCGCGGCGGGGACGGGGAGGAATCCCCAGGCGAGCACGATGGTCATCTTGGTGAAGAGGCTCTTCACGAACCAGAGCCCGACGACGATGCGGAGCACGGCCAGCCAACGATCAGGAACGCGCATGGACGTCAGAGAGGAGGACATCACTTGAATCCGGTGAGGGTGGTCAGTCGCTGCCGACAGTGCGCCGTCCTTGGCGCACTTCTCGTGCTCGCTCCGCTCGTCGCGACGCCGCGCCGCGGGTCGGCGCAGGATGTCGGGCCCGACCAGCCGGAGACGCGCTTCAACCAGGGAGCGTTCCGCTTCGCCGCCCAGGCGCGGGCGGCGCTGCATCAGTTGTGGAAGACCAGCATCGAGGCCAAGCAGGAGCGCGTGGCCTGCCTCGGTGGACACATCGAGAACAGCGTGGTCTACATTACACACGTGCAACCGGTGGAGTCGACCCGCGCCGACTCCGCGAATATCTCCGCGATCGCGTCGCTCGAGATGTGCGGGCCGCCGGCGTGGTTCGGGACGGTGCACACGCACATCGCGACCTTCCAGGGGCAGCCGTACACGATCTTCTCCGCTCCGGATCGCATGGTGATGACGTTGTGGCGCCAACGGTGGAAGGAGAGCGGAGTGTTCTGTCTGTTGTACAGCGAGGCGGACGCGAACTGCGAGTTCGGCTATGCGCTGACCAGCCGGGCCAGCTACGGGTACAGCCGGGGGAACAACCTGTTGTTCTGAGGGCTAGTCCTCGCGGTGATCGCGCGTCGCCGGGGCGCGCCACACACGCGCTCCGGTGTTCGCGAACCCCCCGGCGTAGATCGCGGCGTCGGGGCCGACGTGTTCCCGCACCCGTTCGACGAGCGCGGCCGCGTCCTCATCGTCGTTCGCGAAGCCGTAGACCGCGGGGCCCCACGAGCTCTGCCCCACCCCAGGTACCCCCCACTCGCGCATCCGCTCCACCAG
>JADGGM010000172.1 GCA_019689955.1 Gemmatimonadaceae bacterium | reverse complement strand
GCTCCCACCACGAACCACTCCCCCGCCGCTCCGCCCGCGCCGTGAACCGATATCGATAGAGCCGCGCCCGAATCCACACCGGAGGCGCCTCCGCGAACGGATTGCTCCGCAGCAGCCGGAGCGTGGCGGGATCTCCACGGAGCAGCTTCTCGACGAACGTCACCAGCCACGGCTCGGCGTAGCGCGGCGAGAGCGCGGCGAACCACATCAGCCAATCGAGCCGCAGGTGATACGGCGCGATCTGCGGCGGCCGGCGGCGCGGATCACCCGGCTTTCCCTTGAGCTCGTACGCGCGCCACACGCTCTCCGGCGACGGGTGCGCGTCGGTCGTCCCCTCGATCACCACCTCGTGCCGCACACGCGTCACGCTCCCGAACGCCCCGTACGTCCCGACGAGGTGCAGCCGGTTGAACGCATAGTTCATGAGCTGCCGCCGCGAGATCAGGTTGCGCACGGGCCAGTAGCTGAGCACCGCCACGAGCGCCGTCAGCGCGAGCACCAGGACGACGAACCACGGCGGCGGCGCGACGAACGCCGACGCCCGCCCCGCGCTCGGCACGATCACGCGGAAGAACGCATCGGGGATCGCGGACACCACCGTCAGCATCGTCAGCACGTTCAACCACGCGTAGTTGCCGGTCGCGACGAGGTACGCCTGCGTCAGCACCATGACGAGCGCCCCCACGCCGGCGATCGGCTGCGGGAAGAACAGGAGAAACGGCGCCACGAGCTGGGCGACGAAGTTCCCCGCCACCTCCACGCGGTGGAACCGGCGGGGCATCCGGTGCGCAAACCAGCTCAGCGGGTTCGGCATCGGCTGCGTCTCGTGGTGATAGTCCATGCACGTCAGCTCGCGCCAGCACGGATCCCCGCGCAGCTTGATGAGCCCCGCGCCGAGCTCCACGCGTAACGCCAGCCAGCGGAAGAGAAGGAGCACCAGGAACGGGGGCGCGATGCGCGCGTTCCCGAGGAAGATCGCGAAGAACCCGGCCTCGAGCAGAAGCGACTCCCACCCGAACGCGTAGAAGAGCTGGCCGATGTTGACGATCGAGAGGTACAGCACCCAGAGCGCGAACCACACGACCATCGGGAGCCAGAGCGGCCCGGCCTGCGGCAAGCCGAGCACGATGGCCGCGGCGAGCACGATCCCGGTCCACGCGACGCCGCGCAACGCGCGATCGGAGTAGTGCAGGTGAAAGAGGCTCGGCGCGGCGCGAACGCTCACGCGCTCGAGGAAGCGCGGCGCGGGGAGGAGTCCGCGTTCGCCGAGGAGCGCCGGGAACTGGTTGAGCGCAACGAGAAACGCATCGAGGTAGATGAGCCCCAACCCACGCTCGATGATGAGCCGCGCCACCTGATAGTCTCGTGCGACGAACCAGTCCATCGACATCACCACGTGCCCCCCAATCGGCTACCGGCGCAAGATGCCACGCAAGGCGGACCGTGCCGCGTACCACCCGCACAGCCCGTGCACCCCCGCGCCCGGCGGCGTCGAAGACGAACAGAGAAAGATCGACGGGTCCGGGGTGCGGTACGGATCGGGACGCCAGACGGGGCGGGTGAAGAACTGCCGGATGTCCGGCCGCCCGCCGGCGATGTCCCCGCCGACGTAGTTCGGGTCGTAGCGCTCGAAGTCCGCCGGGCCGCGGCGCGCGATGGCAAGGATACGGTCGCGCACGCCCGGCGCGAAGCGCTCGATCTGCGCGAGGATGCGCTCGGTCATGTCGACCGTCGCGCCGTTGGGAACGTGACAGTAGGCCCACACGGTGTGCTGCCCGGCCGGGGCGCGCGTGGGGTCGAAGCGCGACGGCTGCGCGAGGAGGACGAACGGCCGCTCGGGGATGCGCCCCGCGGTCACCTCGGCCTCGGACCTCGCGATCTCCTCGAAGGTGCCGCCGAGGTGCACGGAAGCCGCGCGCGCGACCTCGGGGTCGCGCCACGGGATCGGGCCGTCGAGCGCGAGGTCGATCTTGAACACGCCTGGGCCGTACCGGTAGCGGCGGAGCTCCTGCACGTACGACGCGCCGCGCGGCTGCCGGGCGATCCGCGCGCCGGCGATCTCGAGGAGTTGCCGTGGGGTGACGTCGAGCAGCACGGCGCGGTGCGGCGCGAGCGCGGCGAGCGAGTCGACGGGGGTGCCGGTCACGATCTCGCCGCCGAGCTCGCGGAAGTACGCGGCGAGCGCGTCCGCGATGCGCTGCGACCCGCCGCGGGCGATCGGCCAGCCGACGGCGTGTGTGCTCGCCAGAAAGACCAGCGCGACGGCTCCGGTGAGCGGCTCGTCGAGGGCGAGCATGGAATGCGCGGCGCACCCGGCGAGGAGGGCGCGCGCTTCGGGGGTGCGAAGGTGGCGCGCGAGCGCCGCGGCGGACCGCACGCCTCGCGCGGCGAACCGCGCGCCGATCCACATCGCCGCGGGGTCGCGAGGGATGCGGAATGGTCCGGTCAGCTCGCCGAAGATGGTGCTCCAGTCCCGGACCACGGGCCCGACGAGCCGCAGGTAGGGCTCGGCGTCGGGGCCGAGGCGCTCGGCGGTCGCACGGAGATCGCGCACGGCGATCGCGGTGCCGTGGTCGAGCGGGTGCGCGAGCTGCACGTCGGGCTCGATCCACTCGAGCCCGTGCCGCGCGAGCGGCATCTCCGCGAAACACGGCGATGCGCGCCCGAGCGGGTGCACGGCGGAGCAGACGTCGTGGATGAAGCCGGGGAGCGTCAGCTCGGCCGAGCGAGCGCCGCCGCCGACCGTCGCCGCGCCCTCGATGAGCTGGACCGCATGCCCCGCGCGAGCAAGCGTGATCGCCGCGGCCAGTCCGTTCGGCCCCGCTCCGACGACGATCGCATCGAACCGCTCGCGCTCGGCCATGGCTGAACGCTACGGCCGCCGAGCGCGAATCTCAATGTGCCGCCGGCCCCTCCCCCGCCCCCGCGCTCACTCCGTCGCGATCCGCAGGTCCACGCGCTGCCCGAGCTTGAAGGGCGCGTCGGGGGGGACGTCGATCTTGACGAGGAGCACGCGCGTGTCGGTGAGGCGCGCCGGGTCTTCGGGGCGCAGCCGGCGCGGCACCACGACGTCGGGGATGCTCGTCACGCGCCCGACCCAGGTGCTGTCGAACCCATCGGCGCTCATCGTCACGCGCGCGCCGACGTGGACGCGCGCGATGTCCGATTCGTCGACCTCGGCCTCGATCTGGCGCCGCGTGAGGTCGGCGATCGTGAGGAGGCGCGTCCCGGGGGCGATGGTCTGCCCGCGATCGACCGGGCGATCGATCACCCGCCCGGCGATCGGCGCGGTGATGCGGTGCTTGGCGAGCATCGCGGTGAGGCGGTCGACCGCGGCCGTGGCTGCGTCGAGCCGCGCGCGCGCGGCGGCACGGTCGCGCGTGACGGCGTCGAGCGCTTCCGCGGCGGTGGTGCCGCGGCGCGCGAGGCCATCGACGCGAACGTAGCGCGCATCGGCGAACGCCAGGTCGGCCTGCGCCGCGGCGACCTGCGCCCGCGCCTCGTCGAGCGCCGCGCGCGCCTCGCGGTCGTCCAGCTCCGCGAGCACCGCGCCGCGCGCCACCTCGTCCCCTTCGGCCACGCGCATCGACACGACCCGCCCCCCGACCTCCGCGACCACGTCGACCATCGCCCCCGGGACGGTCATGACCCGTCCCTCGGTCCGGATCCCGACCAGCTCGGGCCGCGCCGCCACGGACGTATCGGCGCTCGCCGCGGCCGGCGACGAGCCGCGGCACGCGAGCAGCGTGGACGCCGCGAGCACGCCCCCGAGCACCGCACGGGCCCGGCCACCGCACGCACGACCGAGCGCGCTCATGCGACGAGCCGCCCGTCGCGCATGACGAGCACGCGGTCGGCAAAGGCGCGGACCGCGACGTCGTGCGTGACGATGAGGAGCGCATGGCCGCGATCGTGCGCGAGCTGGCGGAGCAGCTCGAGCACGCGCCGCGCGGAGGCGCTGTCGAGGTTCGCCGTCGGCTCGTCGGCCAGCACGACCGGCGGGTTGCCGGCGATGGCGCGGGCGAGCGCGACGCGCTGCTTCTGCCCGCCCGAGAGGTCGCGCGGGAGGAAGTGCATCCGGTCGCCGAGCCCCACGGCCTCGAGCGCCGCCTTCGCCCGCGGGCGCGCATCGCGCCGGGCCCCCTTCACCTGGAGCGCGTAGGCGACGTTCTCGAGCGCGGTGAGCGCGGGGAAGAGGTTGTACTGCTGGAAGACGAACCCGATCGAACGCCGGCGTACCGCCGCCAGCTCCGCGGGGCCCGCCGACTCCACGCACCGCCCCGCGATCGCGACGCGCCCCGAGGTCGGGGTGAGGATGCAGCCCAGGATCGAGAGGAGCGTCGTCTTCCCGGAGCCCGACGGGCCCTCGAGCGCGACGATCTCTCCGGGGTCGATGGCGAGCGACACGCCGCGCACGGCGTCGACGACGTGCACGCCCTCGCCATACCGCTTGGTGACGTCCTCCGCGAGCACGGCGGGCGCCGGGGCCGCGTGCGTCGCGGAGGAGAGGATGGCAGGTGCTTCACGAAGCAAGGAGCTCATAGTCGAGGAAACGCCGTCACGACCGGAAGACCAGCGCCGGGTCCAGCCGCGCGACTTTGCGGAACGAGATGGCCGCCGCGCCGAGGCAGAGCGCGAGGGCGGAGATGCCGGTGGCGATGTGCACGCTCGCCGGCAGAACGAGGGTGAGCCCGTACGGCTTGAGCGTCGGGCGCATGAGCCACGCCGAGAGCTCGGCGATGAGGAACCCCACCACCGCGACGATCACCGCCTGCTTGCCGAGGATCGCGTAGATGTCGCGGTTCCCGCCCCCGATCGCCTTCACCGTGCCGAACTCGCGGAGGTGCTCCATCGTCGCGCCGTAGAGCGTCTGCGCGACGATGACGACGCCCACCAGCGCGCCGAGCAGCACGGTGACGTACATGTTGAGCCCGAGCCCCGTGCTCACGATCCAGTAGCGGCGCGATCGCTCGGACCACTCCGCGCGCGTCAGGACGTCGTGGTACGGGAGGAGCACACGGAGCTGCGCGCGCACCGCTTCGACATCGGCGCCGGGCGCGAGGCGCACGAGCACGTAGTGCGTCTGCCCCTGGAGCAGGTTCGGCTGCAGGGAGCGGAGGCGCCGGATGTCCATGAACGCGATCGGGGTCGTCGTGAAGGAGAGCGCCTCGGCCGTGCGCCCGATGATCTCGAAGCGGCGCCCCATCAGCTCGCGGATGTCCCCCACGCGAAACGGGCCGTAGCGGCGCGTGGCCGATTCGTCGAGGAAGAAGAACGGGCCGCGGCGGAGGTCGTCGATGTTCCCTTCGAGGACGTGCCACGGGAAGCCCCACGGGCGGAAGTCTTCCATGGCGTACACCTCGAGGAACTCCTGCGACCCCGTGGGGAGCGAGATCAGGATGAAGCCGACGAGGAGGTTGTCCGCGCGCGCCACGCCGCGCACGGCGCGCACGCGCTCGACGATGGAGGCGGGGCCGATCTGCGCGAAGTCGACGTTGGCCGCGTCGTGCGCGGTGATCCACAGGTCCGCGGAGGAGTGGTCGATCACGGCCGACGCGTTGCGCATCGCGCCGAGGAAGAGCCCCGTCTGCACGAGCACGAGCGAGACCGCGAACGTGACGCCGAGCACCGTGATCGCGGTTCGCACGCGATCATGGAGGAGCATCTTGAGCGCGAGGTCGACCATCGCTCAGGGCGGCGTGACGCTGAGGCCGCGCTCCAGCGTCTCGATGAGCATGGCGACCGTCCGCGTCGGCGACTGCCAGGTGAGCCACGGGTCGTCGCCCATCACGATGTGGAGCGCGACGACCCCGTGCACGCAGGCCCAGATCATCTGCGCGACCTGCGCCGCGTTCTGGTATTCCGGGCGGAAGCGTCCCGTGTCGATGCACTCCTGCACCGTGGCCATGAGGAGCGCGTACGCATCTTCTTCCGGCCGTCCCTGCCCCGGGGCGACCGCCGCGCCGACGACGGCCGCGGCGTCCGGGGGGTGCGGCGTCATGAAGAGGAGGCGGTAGTGGTTGGGGTACGAGATCCCGAACTCCACGTACGCGTGCCCCAGCTCCTGCAGCCGCTCGACCGGATCGGCGATCCTGGCGAGCCGTCCCAGGCGCCCGGAGAAGGTGCGGAAGTCGTTCTCGACCAGCTCGCGGATGAGCGCGGCCTTGTCGCGGAAGTAGAGATAGATCGCCGCCGGGGTGAGGCGAATGGTGTGCGCGAGGTCGCGCATGGTCACGCGCTCCACCCCGCGGCGCGCGAACAGCTCGCGCGCCGCCTCGAGGATCCGTTGCCGCGTGGTGGGGCCGCGCGCGGGGTCGCGGCGTCGGGGAGTCATCGGTCGTCCTGCATCGGTCCGCGTTCATGTTAACATCGTTTAGTTGATCGTCAAGTCGGGGGAATCGACTACGGGTGACTGAAGGACATCTCCCCCGCGCCCAGGCAGCCCGCAATGTGAACACGGTTAACACCCCCGCTGACGCCCGGCGCGAGCCTTGCCCGGCCCCGCGCCGCGCGAGAGAATGCAAGGCGCCGCCGGTCGTACCCGCCTGCCCCTGCTCTCTCCCTGGAGGCCCTCGTTGCACGCTTCACACGAGCGCTCCTCGCAGCGCCCCCTGGTCATTGCGATGCTCCTCGCCGCCCTGTTCGCGGCGCTCCTGCTCCCCCGCCCCGCCGCCACGCAGACGCCCCCCCCGCCCCCCCTCGATCCCG
>JADGGM010000171.1 GCA_019689955.1 Gemmatimonadaceae bacterium | reverse complement strand
GAAGAAGACCGCGACCAAGCGCGCGGCGGCCAAGCCCGCGGCGAAGAAGAGCGCGGCCAAGCCCGCGGCGAAGAAGAAGGGGAAATAAGCCATGCCGACGCTTCACGAGACCATCATTCGCCCGATCATCACCGAGAAGACCTCGGCGGCGCGTCAGGAGCGCGGCGAGTACGTGTTTCAGGTGCACGTCGATGCCACCAAGCAGAGCATCAAGCAGGCGCTCGAGACGCTGTTCGGCGTCCACGTGACCGGCGTGTGGACGTCGAACCATCGCGGGAAGACGCGTCGGACGGGGAGGTCCGTCGGCCGTCGCGCCCACTGGAAAAAGGCGATCGTCACGCTCCGTGAGGGGGAGACGATCGAAGGAATCTTCGAGGGCTGATCGATGGGCATTCGCCAGTTCAAGCCAATGACGAAGGGGACGCGCTTCCGCTCGGTGTCGGACTATGCCGAGATCACGCGCGATTACCCGGAGAAGTCGCTCGTCGAGCCGCTCAAGAAGAGTGGGGGGCGCGACAACCACGGCCACATCTCCATGCGGCGGCGTGGCGGCGGACACAAGCGGAAGTACCGGATCATCGACTTCAAGCGGAACAAGTTCGGCGTTCCCGCGACGGTGAAGGAGATCGAGTACGATCCCAACCGCTCGGCGCGCATCGCGCTCGTGGAGTACGCCGACGGGGAGAAGCGCTACATCCTGCACCCCAAGGGGCTCGCGGTGGGCGACACCGTGATCTCCGGCCCGGGCTCGGACATCCGGCTCGGGAACGCGCTCCCGCTCAAGGAAGTGCCGCTCGGCACCGCCGTGCACAACGTGGAGCTGACCATCGGGAAGGGGGGGCAGCTCGCCCGCTCGGCCGGGACGTCGGCGCAGGTGGTGGCGAAGGAAGGGGACTACGTCACCCTCCGCCTCGGCTCGACCGAAGTGCGAATGGTGCACGGCAACTGCCTCGCGACCATCGGCGAGGTGGGGAACGCCGAGCACGAGCTGCTCTCGTGGGGGAAGGCCGGGGTCTCGCGGTGGAAGGGGCGCCGTCCGCGCGTGCGCGGTGAGGTGATGAACCCCGTCGATCACCCGCACGGCGGCCGCACGCGCGGCGGCCGGAACGTGGTGAGCCCGTGGGGGAAGAAGGAAGGGGTGAAGACCCGGAACACCAAGAAGTCGTCGCAGCGTCTCATTGTGCGCGGTCGGAAGCGCGGCAAGGCCACGCAGTAAGCCGAACTCAGAGATCCGATCATGGCGAGAAGCATCAAGAAGGGTCCGTTCGTACATGAGTCGCTCCGCAAGAAGGTACGGGCGATGAACGAGCGGAACGAGAAGCGGGTCGTGAAGACCTGGTCGCGGGCGAGCACCGTGACGCCGGAGTTCGTGGGGCACACGTTTGCGGTGCACAACGGGAACAAGTTCATCCCCGTGTACGTGACCGAGAACATGGTGGGGCACAAGCTCGGCGAGTTCGCGCCCACGCGGCTCTTCCGCGGGCACAGCGGGAACAAGGCGGCCGACAAGAAGGCGGCCCCGGCGCCCGCGCCGGCCCAGGCCAAGGGAGGCAAGTAACCATGCCGGGTGACGTGCGCGCCATTCAGCGCACCACGCGCCAGTCGCCGTACAAGATGCGGCTGGTGATCGATCAGATTCGCGGGCTGAACGTGAGCGACGCGCTGGCGCTGCTCTCGTTCTCGAAGAAGCACGCCGCGAAGCAGATCGAGAAGGTGCTCAAGTCGGCGATCGCCAACGCCGAGTACCAGGCGCGGGAGAAGAACGAGCCGCTCGACACCGACCGGCTGTACGTGAAGCACGCGGTGATCAACGAGGGGCCGAAGCTCAAGCGCTACATGCCGGCCGCGATGGGCCGTGGGACGCCGATCCTCAAGCGGACGAGCCACGTGGAGATCGTGGTCGCCGAAAAGGAAGGTCGCTAATGGGACAGAAGACGAATCCGATCGGCTTCCGGCTGGGCGTGACGCGTGACCATCGGTCGCGCTGGTACGCGAACCGGGAGTTCCCGGCGCTGCTCAAGGAAGACGAGCTGCTGCGGAAGTACCTCAAGGCCCGGCTCGGGCACGCGGCGATCTCGGACATCACCATCGAGCGGAAGCCCGGGAAGGTCGTGGTCACGATTCACACCGGGCGCCCCGGCGTGGTGATCGGGAAGAAGGGCGCCGAGGTGGACAAGCTGCGCGACGAGCTCGCGCAGCTCACCGGGAAGGAAGTCGGGATCAACGTCGAGGAGATCAAGCGTCCCGAGCTGGATGCGCAGCTCGTGGCCGATCAGATCGCGCACCAGTTGGCGCAGCGCATCTCGTTCCGTCGCGCGATGAAGCGGGCGGTGCAGAGCGCGATGCGGATGGGGGCGCAGGGGATCAAGATCAAGTGTGGTGGCCGGCTCGGCGGCGCGGAGATCGCGCGTGTCGAGGGGTACCACGAGGGGCGGGTGCCGCTGCACACGCTCCGCGCGAAGATCGACTACGCTACCTCGACCGCCAAGACGACCTTCGGCACGATCGGCGTGAAGGTGTGGATCTTCCACGGCGAGGAGCCCTCCGGGGCGCGTCGTGGGAGCACCTACTCCACCGGCTCGTAAGGGAGAGCGCGATCAATGCTGAGTCCGAAGCGCGTCAAGTTCCGGAAGATGTTCAAGGGGCGGACCAAGGGGATCGCCTCGCGCGGCGCCACGGTGGCGTTCGGCCACTATGGGCTGCAAGCCTTGGAGCCGGGGTGGGTGTCGGCGCGGCAGATCGAGGCCGCGCGCGTGGCGCTGACCCGGCACATCAAGCGTGGTGGGAAGGTGTGGATCCGGATCTTCCCCGACAAGCCGATCACCAAGAAGCCGGCGGAGACCCGCATGGGGAAGGGGAAGGGGTCGCCGGAGGCCTGGGTGGCGGTGGTGAAGCCGGGGCGAGTGATGTTCGAGTTGGAGGGGGTGGACCGCAAGACGGCCGAGAAGGCGATGGCGCTTGCGTCCGCCAAGCTCTCCGTGAAGTCCAAGTTCGTGGTTCGTGAGGAGGCGCACACCGATGCGAGCTGACGAGATTCGCGAGCTGACGAACGACGAGATCCGGAGCCGGATCGCGGAGTTGGAGGAGGAGCGGTTTCGCCTGCGGTTCCGGAGCGCGACCGAGACCCTCGAGGATCCGCTGCGCTTTCGGGTGATCCGGAAGGACATTGCGCGGATGAAGACGATTCTTCGCGAGCGGGAGCTGGCCACGAAGACCGAGGCGGCCGCTGCGAACACCACGGCGGCCCGCTAGCGAGGAGTGACGAGGACCATGGGCGAAACGGTGAGACCCGAGAGCTCCACGAAGCGCCGCGCGCGGAAGACGCGCGTGGGGATCGTGGTGAGCGACAAGATGCAGAAGACGGTGGTGGTGGCGATCGAGCGTCGCTTCCAGCATCCGTTGTACGGCAAGATGGTCACGCGCACGAAGCGCGTGAAAGCGCACAGCGAGGACAACGGCGCGAAGACCGGCGACCGCGTGCGCATCATGGAGACCCGCCCGCTCTCGAAGGACAAGCGGTGGCGCGTGGTCGAGATCGTCGAACGCGCGCGGTGAGGGAGGCTCGCCATGATCCAACAGGAGTCCGTCGTCAAGGTTGCGGACAACTCGGGCGCGAAGAAGGCGCTCGTGATCCGCGTGCTGGGGGGGACGAAGCGCCGCTACGCGGGGCTCGGGGACACGGTCATCGTGGCCGTGAAGGATGCCCTCCCGAACGGCACGGTGAAGAAGTCGGACGTCGCGCGGGCCGTGGTGGTGCGGACGGTGAAGGAGACGCGGCGGAAGGACGGGAGCTACATCAAGTTCGACGAGAACGCCGTCGTGATCATCAACGAGGCCGGGGAGCCGCGGGCGACGCGTATCTTCGGGCCGGTGGCGCGCGAGCTGCGCGAGAAGCGGTTCATGAAGATCGTCTCGCTCGCCCCGGAGGTGCTCTGACATGCGACGACTGACCTATCGCGCCACGCGGCGCGCGAAAGCCAAGAATCGGGCGCGCCACGCGCGGAACGCCGAGCGCGTGTCGATGCCGGTGCGCAAGGGCGACACGGTGCGCGTGATGCGCGGCGACGACAAGGGGAAGGAGGGGAAGATCCTCCGCGTCTACCCCAAGACGGGGCGCGTCGTCGTGGAGGGCGTGAACATCGTGAAGCGGCATCGGAAGGCGCGGACCGCCGAGGAGCAGAGCGGGATCATCGACTTCCCGGCGCCGATCCACCACTCGAACGTCATGCTCATCGACCCGAAGGGGGGGCAGGCCACGCGCGTGCGCACCCGGGTGGATGAGGATGGCACGAAGGAGCGCATCAGCGTGAAGAGCGGGGACGCGATCCCGCGCGCGCGCTGAGCGAGGACTGAGCGATGGCGACGACCAAGGCGAAGAAGCAGCAGGACGGGAAGAAGGGGGGCGCGGCGGGCGCCGAGCGCGCCCCGGCCCCCAAGCGCGAGCACGCGGGGGTCGGGATCCCGGCGCCCACGCCGCGCCTCAAGGTCTACTACGAGCAGACCGTCCGCGGACGGCTGCAGCAGCAGTTCGGCCTCAAGAACGTGCACGAGATCCCGAAGCTCACGAAGATCGTGCTCAACGTCGGCCTGGGGGAGGCGGTGAAGCAGCCCAAGCTCCTCGATGGGATCGTCGAAGAGCTGGAGCTCATCACCGGGCAGCACCCCGTGCGGACCCGGGCGAAGAAGTCGATCTCGAACTTCGGGCTCCGGCAGGGGCAGGAGATCGGCGCGAGCGTCACGCTGCGCGGGGCGCGGATGTGGGAGTTCCTCGACCGGTTCATCTCGGTCGCGATCCCGCGCATCCGCGACTTCCGCGGGCTCGGCACGCGCTCCTTCGACGGGCGGGGGAACTACTCGCTCGGCCTCAAGGAACAGGTGATCTTTCCGGAGATCAACTACGATCGCGTGGAGCAGGTGCACGGGCTCGACCTGACGTTCGTGACCAGCACCGATCGCGACGACCAGGCGTTCGCGCTGCTCCGCGAGCTCGGCATGCCGTTCCGCGGCGACGAGGCCGGTGCGCGGCGGTAGTCACCCACTTCTCTGACGAGAGAGATTGCAGAATGGCCCGTAAAGCCATGATCGAGAAGAGCAAGCGGAAGCCCAAGTTCCAGGTGCGGCAGCACAACCGCTGCCAGCGCTGCGGACGCTCGCGCGCGTACCTGCGCAAGTTCGGGCTCTGCCGGATCTGCTTCCGGGAGCTCTCGCTCTCGGGGATGATCCCAGGCGTGCGCAAGGCGAGCTGGTGAGCGCCGGGCGCCGTTCCTAAGCGTCCATACGGATACGATAGGACACGAGGACCACGATTTCATGAGCATGACCGATCCCATCGCCGACATGCTGACGCGGATCCGCAATGCCTGCGGGTCGCGGCACCGCCGCGTCGACATCCCGGCCTCGAAGCTCAAGGAGGAGATCGCACGCCTCCTGCTCGAGAACAACTACATCAAGGACTACAAGACGCTCGAGACCGAGGACGGGCGGAAGATCATCCGCGTCTACCTGCGCTACGCCGCGGGGGACCAGCCGGTGATCCGCGAGCTGCGCCGGGTCTCGACGCCCGGGCTCCGGAAGTACGTCGGGGTGAAGGACATCCCCCGCGTCCGCAACGGGCTCGGCATGGCGATTCTCAGCACGTCGCAGGGGCTCATGACCGACCGGCAGGCGCGGCACGCGCGCACCGGGGGCGAGCTCCTCGCGGTGGTCTGGTAGGAGCGCGGAACCCATGTCGCGAATCGGTAAGAAGCCGGTCCCGCTGCCGAAGAACGTCACGGTGACGGTGGACGGGCAGACAGTCACGGTGAAGGGCCCAAAGGGGGAGCTCGCGCGCCGCATCCATCCCGCGATGCGCGTGGCGGTGGAAGGCGAGAAGATCGTGGTGACGCGCCCCTCGGACGAGGAGGAGCACAAGGCGCTGCACGGGCTCACGCGCACCCTCGTGGCCAACATGGTCGAAGGGGTGACGAAGGGGTTCCAGAAGCAGCTCGAGATCACGGGGGTGGGGTACAAGGCCGAGCCCCGGCCGTACGGGTTGCAGCTCGCGCTCGGCTTCTCGCACCCGGTGGAGTACCGTGCGCCCGCGGGGATCAAGCTCACGGCGCCGCAGCCCACGACCGTGGTGATCGAGGGGGCGGACAAGGAGATCGTCGGGCAGGTGGCGGCGGAGATCCGTAACCTGCGCCCCCCCGAGCCGTACAAGGGGAAGGGGATCAAGTACGCGGGCGAGCAAATCCGGCGGAAGGCCGGCAAGGCGGGAGGCAAGTAAGCGATGAAGCCGATACACAAGCCCAAGACGCGCGCGGAGAAGCGCTACCGCCGGCACCTGCGGGTGCGGAAGAAGGTGGAAGGGACGCCGGAGCGTCCGCGTCTCGTCGTGTACCGCTCGCTCAAGCACATCTACGCGCAGATCGTCGACGACGTGTCGCGGCGCACGCTGCTGACGGTGAGCGATCTCATGGTCGGCGAGGGGAAGAAGGCCGAGCGCTCGGCCGCGGTGGGGAAAGCGGTGGCGGAGCGTGCGAAGGCGGCCGGGATCACTCGCGTCGTATTCGATCGTGCGGGGTACAAGTACCACGGCCGCGTGAAGGCGGTGGCCGACGGCGCCCGCGAAGGCGGGTTGGAGTTCTAACATGGCAGAGAACCAGCAAAACGACGCGGGGGCAGCGGGGGCCGCGGGGGCCGCTCAGCCCCAGGGACAGCGGCGCGGCGGCGGC
>JADGGM010000170.1 GCA_019689955.1 Gemmatimonadaceae bacterium | reverse complement strand
CCCTGGCGCCGGCGGGCGGTCTCGATCTGCGCGCTGAGCGCGACGACCTGCGCCGCGTGCCCCGTGGCGCGCTCCACCGCCTCGCGCTGCTGCTCCAGCGCCGCGGTCTTCTGCGCCACCTGGTCGGCCAGCGCCTTGAGCACGTTGAGCTGGTGGTTGACGTCGGGCACGCCGGCGGCGATGCGGACGAGCGAGTCGAGCGCCTGCTCGGCGGCGACGGCGCGGCGCTCCAGCGCGTCCATGCGCGCGGCGGTGGTCTGGTGCCGCTGGTCGATCCCGTCCAGGCGCGCGGAGGCGTGCTTGTAGGCGCGCATCGCGTCCTCGTGCACGGCGCGGAGCCGCCCGATGTTCTCAGTGAGCAGGCGCATCTCGGCCGTCATCGCGTCGGCGTCGTTGCGCAATGCGGCGAGCTGCGGGCGCATCGCCTGCGCGCGCTCGAGCTGGTCGCGCAGCTCGAAGGCCGCCTCGACACGCGCCGCGAGGTCCGCGCACGCGGCGCCGATCCGCTCCACCTCCGCCGCCGCCGCGCCGATGCGCGCTGCCTCGCGCTCGCGTGCCTCGTTCAGCCGCGCGAGCTGGCTCTCCGCGGCCCCCACCTGCGCGGCGAGCTTCTCCGCGGCGGTCATGGCGCGCTCGAGCCCGCTCAGGCGCTCATCGAGCGCGGAGATCTGCGATGCACGGTTCGCGCTCTCGTCGAGCGAGCGAAGCTGCACCGCGGCCCGCTCGGCCCGCTCCACGAGCTCCTCCAGGCGCGCCATGTCGAGCGACGGGGTCGACAACGTGCTCGGCCCACCGGGCGGCGACAGGTCCGCCATGCCGTTGTCCTGTAGTCGCTTCTTGAACCCGGGCAGCCCGATCATGACTCGCTCCGCATGTGGAAGGGGAGGGGAGAGGAGAGGGAGGGTCGGTGCGTCCACGCCACGAGCACTGCATGCGACATCACGCGCGCGATGCGCGCGTCTCTCATGACGGCTCGATCACACCGCGGTCACGCGCGCGCGCATCGCGCGACAGCAGGTGAGACAAAGCGTCCCCTTCGAGGACGGATTGCCCGAAGGGGACTCGATGGGGTGCTACGGAACACGCCACGTGAGCGCGGCGGGTGATGCATTCCGGCACAACCCGCCGCGCCCGCGCGCGTCGTCAGAACGGAATGTCGTCGCTCCCGAGCGGGGCGGCGGACGCGCTCACGCTCGGTGCGCTCGGCGCGCTCGGTGCGTCGCTCTCGGCGTCGTTCTCGGCGTTCGCCGCACGCTTCGCGTTCGGGCGCGGGGGCCAGATGACGCCGTCGCAGTTGCGGTCGCGGCACTTGAAGTCCGGTGCCTTGGGGTTCCGCTTGCCGAGCCGGTTGTCCCACATCTTCCCGCCGCACTTGGGGCAGGGGGGAACATCGCTGGCGATGAGCGGGCGGCTCACGCGCAGCGCGGGGGACGAGCCCTCGCTCTCCGAGGGCTCATCCCCCGGCGCCGGCGCTGCCGGCGCGCTCTCGGCGGCTGCAGCGCGCGCCTGGCGCCGATCGTACGCCTCCTGCGGGTCCTCGAGCGGCTTCGCGTAGGGGCCCGGGCCATCCACGCGCACCCAGTTGGTCTTGAGGTCGTAGAGCTCGTGCGCGATCCCGAAGCGCACGGCCACGCGCTTGAACGCGTCGGTCGCCGCCTGCTTGTAGTCACGCCCCGTCCCCACGTCCTCGCGCACCACGCCGAGGATCTGGAGCCGCGCCTTGAACGCGCAGCGCTGCTGGTCCGGGAGCGCGTTGTCGTCGTCCGCCGCCGCGGGCGGGGGGAGGAGCTCGAGGGTCAGGTTCCACTCACCCGGCACCACGCTGTCGAGCCGGTCGCGCACCGTGTTCGCGTCGACGTAGGCGACGAACCGGGCGAAGTACTTGCCGTCGCGCTCGATCGGGCGGCCGTCCTGCCGCCACGCCGTCACGCCGGGAGGGAGGGGAGCGGCCAGCTTGGCCCACACATCCGCTGTCGTCGTCTGCTCACGCTGAGCTTCGTGTCTCGCAATCATGTCCAGTCCAACCTTATCGCGTCAGAGTCCCAAGCTTTTCGTGCTTTCGGACTGCGGCCACCGCCGGGCAATCCCGGCCGTGCTCGCAGTACCACCCATGCCGGTCGAAGAAGACCAGGTGCGTGGTGCCGCTCCCGAAAGGCAAGTCATCCACCCGAAAGAGTTGTAGTACCGTCGTTCCCGATCCACACGTCGCCTGCGGATCGAGCGCGCGGATCCGCATGAGCGTCGTGGCCGTGGCCGTCTTCGCCCCGTTCTTCCGATTGGCCCCCGTCGTCCTCGGCGCGACGCGTCGCGTCCTTGCGGCCGTCATCGCCTTCGGCTTCATCACCTTCTTCGGCGTCCGCTTCTTCTTCGGCGTCCGCTTCGCCTTCTCGTTCCGCGTCGTTGCCGCGCGCGCGCCGGCCTTGCGCGCCTTCCGCCGCCGTTCAGCCATCGGTCCCTCCGCATCCGATGGTGCGAGTGCACCGGGAGCGCCGACGCTCCGCCCCCGCGCTGTCACCCACTGGCCGTCGCGCGGAGACGATCCCCCGGATGATGTTGTGTAAGTCACTGTACGTGAATGAGATACGGCGTTCCATCCGGCTTCCTTCGTAGGGCCATCGCTCGGCTCACTTCGGCTTATTTTCGGTACACCGTAACCTAGCTCCGGGTCCAATGGAAGTCAACCGATGGAGGGTGCTCGCGCGGGGCGACGCGATGCTGCGATGCATGAGACGCAACTTGCGGCGACAGTTGGCATTACGTTCCGGGCCCGACTAGTTTGTTGCGCCATGACCGATGTCATCTCGCTCGCCGCTGAGCTCATCGCCATCGAATCACCGACCGGTGACGAAGGGCGTGCCGTCGATTTCGTCACCCGCTGGCTCGTCGCCCGCGGGTGGAACGTAACTCTCCAGGAGGTTAGTCGAGGACGCGCCAACGTCTGGGCTTCGCGCGGGCGGGGGGAGGTGACCCTCTCCACGCACCTCGACACCGTCCCCCCCTTCGTTCGCCCCTCGCTGAACGGCGACCGGCTGTACGGCCGCGGTGCGTGCGACGCCAAGGGGATCGCCGCCGCCATGCTCGCCGCCGCGGACCTGCTGGCCCAGGAGGGGGAAGAGCGGGTCGATCTCCTCTTCCTCGTTGGGGAGGAAAAGGGGTCCGACGGCGCGCGCGCCGCGAACCGCCTCGAGGCCACGAGCCGGTTCCTCGTCAACGGCGAGCCGACGGAGAGCACGCTCGCCACGGGGGCCAAGGGGTCGCTCCGCGTGACGCTCCGGACCCGCGGGCGCGCGGCGCATTCCGCGTACCCGCACCTGGGGCAGTCCGCGATCGAGCCGATGCTGGCGCTCCTCCCCACGCTCGCGTTGCTCCCGCTTCCCACCGATCCGCAGCTCGGGGAGACGACGGTGAACATCGGCACGCTGCACGCGGGGACCGAGGCGAACATCATCCCCGACCGCGCGGAGTCCGAGTTGATGTTCCGGCTCGTCGGCGACGTGGACGAGGTGAAGCGGCGGCTCGAGGCGTGGGTTGCCGGACGCGCTGAGATCGAGTACGGGTCGTACATCCCGGCGCAGCACTTTCACACCATCCCCGGATTTCGCGCGGCGCCGGTCGCCTTCACCTCCGACATCCCCCTCCTCGACCGGTGGGGGACGCCGCTTCTCTTCGGTCCGGGTTCCATCCACGTCGCGCACACGCCGGACGAGCACATCGACGTCCGGGAGCTGCACGACGCCGTGACCGCGTATGCGCGGATCGTCCGCGCGCTGCTTGCCTGACTCATGCCGAACCCGTCCCCTTCCGTCTCCATTCCTCCTCGACCGCGCATCCCGGTCGCCGTCCTGGGTGCCACGGGCGCGGTAGGGCAGACGTTCATCCGTCTGCTCACCGATCACCCGTGGTTCCAGATCACCGCCCTCGCCGCGTCGGAGCGCTCGGCGGGGAAGCGCTACGACGCGGCCGCGCGCTGGCTCTCGGGCACCATGCCGGCGGAGATCGCGAGCATGTGCGTCGTGCCGTGCGATCCCACGTACGTCGATGCGCCCCTCGTCTTCTCGGCGCTCGACGCGAGCGTGGCGGGGGAGGTCGAGGGGGCGTTCGCGCGCGCGGGCCGGTTCGTGCTCAGCAACGCGCGCAACTATCGGCTCGAGCCCGACGTGCCGCTCCTCATCCCCGAGGTGAACCCCGACCACCTGGCGCTCCTCGACGGCCAGCGCGCCGCGCGCGGGTGGGAAGGGGCGATCATCACCAACTCGAACTGCGCGACGATGGTGATCGCGATGGCGCTCGCCCCGCTGCATCGGGCGTTCGGCGTGCGGCAGCTCTTCGTCACCACGCTGCAGGCGGTGTCGGGGGCGGGGTATCCGGGGGTGCCGTCGCTCGACATCCTCGGGAACGTGATCCCGTACATCGGCGGCGGCGAGGAGGAGAAGATCATCGCCGAGACGCCGAAGATCCTCGGCGCGTACGCCAACGGCGCCATCACCCCCGCGCCCATGCAGATCAGCGCGCAGGTGACGCGCGTGCCGGTGGAGAACGGCCACACGGCGTGCATGGCAGTGGCCCTGGAGCGCCGCGCGGAGCCGGAGGAGGCGATCGCGGCGATCACGGCGTGGAAGAGCGCGGTCGAAGACCTCGGGCTCCCCTCGGCGCCCGCGCCGACGCTCGCGGTCACGCGTGAGGAGGACCGCCCGCAGCCCAAGCGCGACGCCGACGCGGGGCGGGGGATGACGGTGACGATCGGGCGCGTGCGCCGCGATCCGATCCTCGATCTGCGCCTCGTGGCGCTCGGGCACAACACCATTCGCGGCGCGGCCGGGGCCTCGGTGCTGAACGCCGAGCTGCTCGTGGCGCGCGGGCTCGTCGGCGCGTGATCGTCCTCAAGTTCGGCGGCACCTCCGTCGGCGACGCGGCCGCGATCGAGCGCGCGGTCGAGATCACGCGGAGCAAGCTGCCCCGGCGCCCCATCGTCGTCGTCTCGGCGCTCGCGCGGGCCACGAACGAGCTGCTCGCCATCGCCGAACACGCGGCGGAGGGGCAGCTCATCGCCGCGCTGCGCGGCGTGGAGGCGCTGCGCGAGCGGCACCTCCACGAATGCGACGCGCTCCTCGACCAGAGCGCCGAGGCCGACGAGGTGCGGAGCGAGATGAGCGCGATGTTCGACGAGCTGGCGAACATCGCCGAAGCGCTCTCCGTGCTCGGCCACCTCACCCCGCGGAGCCAGGACGCGATCGCCGCCTACGGCGAGATGCTCTCGGCCACGCTCGTGAGCGCCGCGATGCGGCGGCGCGGCGTTCCCGTGGAGCTGGTCGACGCGCGCGAAGTGATGGTGACCGACGACCACCACACGAAGGCAGTCCCGCAGATGGACGGGATCGTGCGCAACGCGCGCGCGCGCATCGTGCCGGTCGTGGAGCGCGGGTGCGTCCCGCTGCTCGGCGGGTTCATCGGTCGCACGCCGCAGGGCGTGACGACGACGATCGGGCGGGGCGGGGGAGACTACAGTGCCGCGCTCTTCGGCGCCGCCGTGGACGCCGAAGCGATCGAGATCTGGACCGACGTCGACGGGATGCTCACCGCGGACCCGCGCGTGGTGCGCGGCGCGCGGCTCATCGAGGAGATCCGCTTCGACGAGGCGGCGGAGCTGGCCTCGTTCGGCGCCAAGGTGCTCCACCCGAGCACCATCGCCCCCGCCGTGCAGCGTGGGATCCCGGTGTTCATCTACAACTCGCGCCGCCCCGAGGGGCGCGGGACGCGGATCACGAGCGAGGCGCCGCGCCGCCCGGTGAGCGCGATCGCCGGGCGCGGGAACGTCACCGTCGTGCGTGTCCACTCCTCGCGGATGCTCCTCGCACACGGCTTTCTCCGTGCGCTGTTCGAGGTGTTCGAGCGGCACCGCACCTCGGTGGACGTGGTGGCGACCTCGGAGGTGTCGGTCTCCGTGACGATCGACGGCCCCGCACAGCTCGACGACCTCGTGGTGGAGCTGCGCGCGCTCGGCGACGTCTCCATCGAGCGGAACCGGGCCGTGATCGCGATGGTCGGCGCCGGGCTCGGCGGGAACAGCAGCATCATGGCGCGCGCGCTCGGCGCGCTGGAGGGGATCCGCGTCCACATGATCTCGCTCAGCGCCTCGGAGATCAACCTCACGATCATCGTCGACGGCGACCAGCTGGGCGCCGCGGTGTGCGCGCTGCACAGCGAGTTCTTCCCCGACGGGGCGGCGTCGTCATGATTCCACGGATCGCGGTGATCGGCCTCGGGAAGATGGGGCGGGCCGTCGTCGAGCTGGCGCAGGCGCGGCGGTGGCCGGTGGTCGCCACCTTCGACGAAGCGTCGAACCCGGCCGGCGGGGCGATCACGCGCGAGCACCTGGCCGGCGCCGACGTCGCGATCGAGTTCACCACCCCCGCGGCCGCGCCCGCGAACATCCGCGCGTGCGCGCGCGCCGGGTGCCCGGTGGTCGTGGGGACCACCGGGTGGTACGACGAGCGCGAGCGCGTGGAGCGCGACGTCCTCGCTGCCGGGGGGGCGATGCTCTGGTCCCCCAACTTCTCCCTTGGCGTGAACATCTTCTGGCAGATGGCCGAGGCCGCCGCGCGCCTCGTCGGGCGCGTTCCGGCGTTCGACGCGCACATCGTCGAGACCCACCACGCGGCGAAGAAGGACGCGCCGTCGGGGACCGCGCGCGGGCGCGAGCGCGTGGCCGCGGCCGC
>JADGGM010000169.1 GCA_019689955.1 Gemmatimonadaceae bacterium | reverse complement strand
TGACGCCGCTCTCCCCGGCGTGTCCCGCTCCCCCCGCCGTGGAGCTGCACCCGGCCACGAGCGCTCCCGCCGCCGCGACGGCCGCTGCACGGGCGAGCGCGATCCGAGTCACGGCGCGCGCCACGATCCACCCTCGGCGCGCCCCACAAGCGACACGATCGCCTCCGCCAGCTCGTCGCGCCCTTCCCCGGTGACGGCGCTGAAGAGGATCAATTGCTCCTCGTCGATGCCGAGTGACTGCATCGTCGCGGCGACCCGCTCCTCGCGCTCCCGCCGCGAGAGCTTGTCGACCTTCGTGAGCACGATGATGGTCGGCGCGCCGAGCTCGGCCAGGAAGTCGAGCATCTGGAGGTCGTCCGCGGTGGGCGGGTGCCGGGCATCGATGAGCTGCACGACCCCGCGCAGCGCCGCACTCCCGCGGAGATAGCCTTCGATGAGCGGGCGCCACTGCGCGCGCGTGGTCTTGGAGACGCGGGCGTAGCCGTACCCCGGCAGGTCCACGAGCACGAAGGCGTGGTTCACCCGGTAGAAGTTGATCTCCCGCGTCTTCCCGGGGGTCTGGCTCACCCGCGCCAGCGCCTTCCGCCGCACGAGCCGGTTGAGCAGCGACGACTTCCCCACGTTCGACCGCCCGCTGAACGCGATCTCGGGGAGGGTGGACTCGGGGCGCCACCCGCGCGGTGCGGCCATCCCGCCCAGGAACTCGAGGTCGCGGATGACCAGCGGATCGCCGGCCGGAGCGGCGCCTTTCCCCCCGTGCTCCCCCTCGCCCGTCAGCGTCACGTCAGTGCGCGATCTGCGCCGCCGCGACGGCGGCGGTCCCGAGCGTCTCCCGCCGGTGCTCGGGGCGGAGCGCCAGCGCCAGCACTTCGTCCATCGTCGTGACGGGGTGGAAGACGAGCCCGGCGCGCATGTCCTCGGGGATCTCCTCCAGCTCGCGCGCGTTGGAGCGCGGAATGATGACGTGCGTGATCCCCGCCCGCTGCGCCGCCACGAGCTTCTCCTTGAGTCCCCCGATGGGGAGTACGCGTCCGCGCAGCGTCACCTCGCCCGTCATCGCGGTGTCACCGCGGATCGGGACTCCGGTGAGCGCGCTGACGAGCGCGGCGGCGATCGCGATCCCCGCCGAGGGGCCGTCCTTGGGGGTGGCGCCGGCGGGGATGTGCACGTGGATGTCGTGCGCGCGCACCGAGTCCGCGTCGAGGCCGAGCACCCCGGCGCGCGAGCGCGCGTACGTCAGCGCCGCCCCCGCCGACTCCTTGAGCACCTCCCCCAGCGTCCCGGTGAGCTGCAGCCGCCCGCGCCCGCGGACGAGCGCGACCTCGATCTCCAGCAGATCCCCGCCGGCCGCGGTGTAGGCGAGCCCCGTGGCCACCCCCACGCGGTCCTCCAGCGTGTTCTGGTCCTCGTCGAACGGGGGAACGCCGAGCAGTTCCCGCAGGTCCTCCGGGCGCACCACCATCGGCGCCGTCGCCGCGCTCGGGTTCGCGGCGATCCGCCGCGCGAGCTTGCGCGCGATCCGCGCGATCCGCCGCTCCAGCTCGCGCACCCCCGCCTCGCGCGTGTACCCGCGCGCCACCGCCGCGATCGTCGCCGGCTCGATCGTCACCGTCGCCGGGTCGAGCCCGTGCGCGCGGAGCTGGCGCGGCACGAGGTACTGCCGCGCGATGGCGTGCTTCTCGTGGTCCACGTAGCCGGGGAGCCGGATGATCTCCATCCGGTCGCGCAGCGGCTCGGGGATCTGTTGCAGCGAGTTGGCGGTCGTGAGGAAGAGCACCTGCGAGAGGTCGTAGTCGACCTCCAGGTAGTGGTCGCTGAAGGCGTGGTTCTGCTCGGGGTCGAGCACCTCGAGCAGCGCGGCCCCGGGGTCGCCGCGCCAGTCCTGCCCCATCTTGTCGACTTCGTCGAGCAGGATGACCGGGTTCACGACCTCGGCCCGGCGCATCGCCTGGATCACCCGCCCGGGGAGCGACCCGATGTACGTCCGGCGGTGCCCGCGGATCTCCGCCTCGTCGCGCACCCCGCCGAGCGACATGCGCACGAACTTCCGCCCCAGCGCGCGCGCGATCGAGCGGCCGAGCGACGTCTTCCCGACCCCGGGCGGCCCGACCAGGCACAGGATCGGCCCCTCCAGCCGCCCCACCAGCGCGAGCACGGCGATGTAATCGAGCACGCGCTCCTTCACGTCGTGCAGCCCGAAGTGGTCCTCGTCGAGCACCCGCTGCGCGTGGGCCACGTCGAGCACGTCGTCCGTGCGCTCGGTCCAGGGGAGGGAGAGGATCCAGTCGAGGTAGTTCCGCCCCACCGTGGACTCCGGCGAGAGCGGCGGGGTGCGGCGGAGCTTCCGCAGCTCCCGCTCCGCGCGCTCGCGCACCGCCGGCGGGAGCGACTTCGCCGCGATCGACGCGGCCAGCTCATCGAAGTCGTCGCCGTCCTCCTGCCCCAGCTCGCGGTGGATCGCCTTGAGCTGCTCCTGCAGGTAGAACTCGCGCTGGTTCTGGAAGAGCGACCCGCGCACGTCGCTCTCGATCTTCCGCTCCAGCCGCAGGATCTCGATCTCCGCGGTGAGGAGCGCCGACAGCCGCTCCAGGAGCGCGCTCGTCGACACCGACTCCAGCAACTGCTGCCGCTGGTCCACCCGCACGAGCAGGTGCGCCGACACGGCGAACGCCTGCCGGTCGCGCGCCTCGCTCCCCTGCACGAGCGAGACGACCTCCGGCGGGAGCCGCCGGTGGAGCCCGACGTACTCCTCGAACAACGACGTCACGCGGCGCGCCATCGCGTTGTCGTCCATCTCGCTCGCGCCGCGCTCGAACGGCATCGGCGAGAGCGTGGCGCGCAGGTGGCTGTCGTTCGGCGCGTAACGCGTCACGCGCGCCCGCGCGACCCCCTCCAGCAGCACCTTCGTGGTCCCGTTGGCGAGCCGCGAGACCTGAAGCACCTTCCCGACCACGCCCACGCGGAAGAGATCGCTCGCCACTGGCTCCTGGATCTCCCCGTGCCGCTGCGCGACGAGAAAGATCCACCGGTCCTCGGCGAGCGCGGCCTCCACGGCCGCGAGCGATCCCGGCCGCCCCACGAGCAGTGGGATGACCATGTAGGGGAAGACCACGACGTCGCGGAGCGGGAGCACGGGGAGCCGGTCGCTCACCTCGAAATGCTCGTCTCCGCGCTGGAGGGAAATGGGCATGGCTGACCTGCAATATAGCCTGGCGGGGCGCCGGAATGAGAGGAGCGGGACAAAATGCCACGCAGGAACGCCGAACGGCTCGTGGGGGAGCGCTGCTCCGGCCACGAGCCGTTCGGGTGTCCTGCGTGCTGCTTACGCTTCCTTCTTCTGCCGCTTGGGGGAGATCTCGAGGAGGGGCGGGGTGCCGTTGAGCACCGCGCTCTCGGTGATCTTCACCTCGGTGATGTCGTCGCGGCTCGGGAGGTCGAACATCACGTCGGTCATCAGCTCCTCGAGGATCGCGCGCAGCCCGCGCGCGCCGGTGCCGCGCCGGAGCGCCTTCTGGGCGATGGCACGGAGGGCGGACTCCTCGAAGGTGATCTTCACTTCCTCGAGCTCGAACAGCTTGGCGTATTGCTTGGTGAGCGCGTTCTTGGGCTCCTTGAGGATGCGCACGAGCGCGTCCTCGTCGAGCGCGTCGAGCGCCACGGTGACCGGGAGACGGCCGACGAGCTCGGGGATGAGGCCGTACCGGAGCAGGTCGTCCGGCTCGACTTCGGCGAAGGGGTTGGTGACCGCGGTGCGCGCCTTCCCGTTCCGCACCTCTTCCTCGGTGAAGCCGATCTGCCGCCGCCCGGTGCGCGCCTCGATGATCTTCTCGAGGCCGTCGAACGCGCCGCCGCAGATGAAGAGGATGTCCTTCGTGTTGATCTGGATGTACTCCTGCTGGGGGTGCTTCCGCCCGCCCTGCGGCGGCACCGAGGCGACCGTCCCCTCGAGGATCTTGAGGAGCGCCTGCTGCACCCCTTCGCCGGACACGTCGCGCGTGATGCTCGGGTTCTCGCTCTTGCGCGCGATCTTGTCGATCTCGTCGATGTACACGATCCCGCGCTCGCACTCGGCCACGTTGAACTCCCCGGCCTGGAGCAGGCGCACGAGGATGTTCTCCACGTCTTCGCCGACGTACCCCGCCTCGGTGAGCGTGGTCGCGTCGGCGATCGTGAAGGGGACATCGAGGATCCGCGCCAGCGTCTGCGCGAGGAGCGTCTTGCCGACGCCGGTGGGGCCGATGAGGAGGATGTTCGACTTGTCGAGCTCGACGTCGTCGTCGCGGCCGCTCGAGCAGTTGATGCGCTTGTAGTGGTTGTAGACCGCGACCGCGAGCGCCTTCTTGGCCCGCTCCTGCCCGATCACGTACTGATCGAGCACATCCTTGATCTCTTGCGGGGTGGGAACCTGCGTGATCGCTTCGGCGACCTCGCGCTCCTCATCCTCTGCGAGAATCTCGTTGCAGAGGGAGATGCACTCGTTGCAGATGTACACCGAGGGCCCGGAGATGAACTTCCGAACCGAGTCCTTGGATTTTCCGCAGAACGAGCAACGCAGATGTTTGTCGTGCGACATAGGGGTCCGCAATACTGGGTGAAGCGGGCGTATGGGCGCCACGATTGAAGGGCGGCGCGGGAGGGGGTGCCTGGGATACTTAACACCCGCTCAAATGACGGTCAAGCGAAGTTCCCGGCAACCCTTCGTGAAGAATTTCACAAAGCGACCTTCTTCTCCGCCGACTCGATCGCCGCCTGCTGCGCGATCACGTTGTCGATGAGCCCGTACTCTTTCGCCTCCTCCGCTGACATGAACCGATCCCGGTCCACGTCCCGCTCGATCTGCTCCACGGGACGTCCGGTGTGCTTCGCCATGAGCTCGTTCATCTTCCCGCGCAGGTACAGAATCTCCCGCGCTTGAATCTCGATGTCCGCCGCCGTCCCCTGCGCGCCACCCGACGGCTGATGAATCATGATCCGCGCGTGCGGCAACGCCATCCGCTTCCCCTTGGTCCCGGCCGCCAGCAGGAACGCCCCCATGCTCGCGGCCATCCCCATGCAGATGGTCCGGATGGGCGCAGTGACCCACTGCATCGTGTCGTAGATCGCCATCCCCGCCGACACGCTCCCGCCGGGGGAGTTGATGTACAGGTTGATGTCGCGATCGGGGTTGTCCGCCTGCAAGAACAGGAGCTGGGCGATCACGATGTTCGCCACGTCGTCGTTGATCGGCGTGCCGAGGAACACGATACGGTCCATGAGCAGCCGCGAGAAGATGTCGTACGTCCGCTCGCCGCGGCTCGACCGCTCGATGACATAGGGAGGATAGATGGTCGCCATGCTCATGGTGAGATGCTGTGGGTGATACGTTGCTGCCGGGTCGTGGCGTCGGCTCACTCGACCGTGTTCTTGTCCATGAGCCACTTGAACACCTTGTCTTCCGTGATGCTCCGCTCCAGCTCCTTGATCCGCCCGGCCTTCTGGAGCGAGGCGTAGACCTGCCCGGGCTCGGCGCCGCGCTTCTGCGCCACCTCGGCCACCCGCTCGTCGATGTCCGCCTCGGTCGCCTCGAGCGACTCGCGCTTGGCGATCGTGTCCACCACGAGGTCGCGCCGCACCTGACGCTCGGCCATGGGACGGAACTCGTTCCGGAACCGCTCGTGCTCCGCCTCGGGGATCTGGTACGCCTCGAGGTACGCCTGCACGAGCTGCGACACCCAGCTCGGCGGCACGTCGAACGGGTTCGCGGCGATGATCTCGTCCACCAGCTTCTGCCGCACCTCCGCGTCCGCCTCACGCTCGGCGTGACGGACGAGGTCCTCCCGAACCGTCTTCGTCAGCGCGTCGAGCGAGTCGAAATCGCCGACCTCGCGGGCAAAGGCATCGTCGAGCGCGGGGAGCGACTTCCGCTTCACGTCCTTCACCGTCACGCGCACCGCCTTGCTCTTGCCGCGCTGCGCCTCGTCAGGGAAGTCGTCGGGCCACTTCACGCTCCGCTCCGTGGTCGCCCCCGGCGCGGTCTCCATGATGACTTCCTCGATCCCCGGGATCGCTTGCCCGCTCCCGAGCACCAGGCGGTACTCGCGCCCCTGGCCGATGGTGCCGTCCTCCTCGGCGGTCGCCAGCTCCACCGTCACCATGTCGCCGGGCGCGGGGCGCTCGTCCACCGGGGTCCAGGTCGCCCGCCCCTCACGCAGGTTGTCGATCTGCTCGCGCACCTGCTCGTCCGTCACCACGCGCGGCGTGCGCGTGACGCGGAACCCGGTCGTGCGCGGGAGCTCGATCGTCGGGCGGATCTCCAGGTGCAGCTCGAAGGTGAGCGGCTCCCCGTCGCCGAACTTCACGTCATGGACGTGCGGCTGGGTCGCCAGCTCGAGCTTCTCGCGCTCGATCACTTCCTTGAACGCTTCCTGGACCAGCGTCTCGATGGTCTCCTGCCGGATCGCGTCGGCGAACCGCTTGCGGACCATCGCGGCCGGCGCCTTCCCCGGACGGAACCCGGGGAGCCGCACGCGAGAAGCATAACGCCGCGCCGCACGATCCTCGGCGTTGCGGACTTCCTCGACGGGCACCGAGACCTCGAGCAACCGCTCCAGGCCTTCGGTCTTCTTGGGGGTAATGGCGATGTTCATGGGAGGAAAGATAACCACCGGAATGCGGAAAGCGGCTAGGGGCTGGGCACCAGAGCGGATGATGGGGTCAAATGGGGGAGGGGCGCGGCTCGCCTCCGAGC
>JADGGM010000168.1 GCA_019689955.1 Gemmatimonadaceae bacterium | reverse complement strand
GCCCAGGACACCACGTACACCGCGTCGGCCGCGGTGCTGGACAGCATCCCCGACTCGGACACCACCAAGGTGGCGCAGCACGACGTGACCGGGGAGGCGGCCAAGATGTTCGGCGACTCGGCGGGGGGCGCGAGCTCCGCGACCGACACGCTGCCGACGTGGGACATCGACGTCCACTCGTACGAGACGCACAAGCGCGTGCTGTACTTCATCGACCGGTTCGAGCACGGCGCGCGCGAGCCGTTCATCCACTCGCTCGAGCGGAGCGGGCGCTACGAGCGGATGATCCGTGAGAAGCTGCGCGCGGCGGGGCTCCCAGAAGACCTGGCGTACCTCCCGATCGTGGAGAGCTGGTACGACCCGGACGCGTACTCGCGGGCCGCGGCCGTGGGGCTCTGGCAGCTCATGACGAGCACCGCGCGCGGCACGGGGCTGCGGGTCGACTGGTGGGTGGACGAGCGGCGCGATCCGATCCGCTCGACCGACGCGGCGATCAAGTTCCTCGGATGGCTGCACGACCAGTTCGGCTCGCTCTACCTCGCCTGCGCGGCGTACGACGGCGGGCCGGGGCGGATCGTGCGTGGGCTCTCGCGCTACGCCGATGAGCTGGATGGGGTGGAGGGGGACGATGCCTTCTTCGCGCTGGCGGAGAAGGACTATCTGCGGGCCGAGACGCGCGACTACGTGCCCAAGCTCATCGCCGCGGCGCTGGTCGCGAAGGACCCCAAGCGGTACGGGTTCGACATCACGTACGACTCCGAGTACGTGTACGACTCCGTGCGCGTGAAGCCGGCCACGCCGCTGGCGGCGGTGGCCGCGGCGGTGGGGGTGAGCACGGAGCAGATCGTCGCGCTCAACCCGCACATCCTGCGCGGGATGACGCCCCCTCACGAGAGCTACTTCGTCCGCGTCCCGGTGGGGAGCGCGGCCACCTTCGACTCGGCGTTCGCGGCGCTCCCCAAGGAGGATCTGGTCGCGTTCAAGCGCGTCCGCGTGAAGAAGGGGGAGACGCCGGCGCGCTTCGCGCACCGCGTCGGCGTTCCGGTGACGTCGCTCGCCTGGTACAACCCGCACCTCAAGCCGACGTCGCACGCGCGGCTCCCGGTGGGGGAAGTGATGATCGTCCCGACCCGGAGCGTGCTGGCCGCGGCGCGCAACGTCCCCGATCCGTCGATCGAGCGTTACGGCTCATCGCGCACCACGCACGTGGTGCGGCGCGGGGAGTCGCTCGGGCTGATCGCGCGGCGGTACCACACGACGGTGCAGTCGCTCATGCGGCTCAACCGGCTGCGGAAGAGTGTGATCTACCCCGGGCAGGTGATCATCGTTCGGGGGACGCCAAAGCCCGCGCCCCGGCACCACACGAAGGTGCACAAGGCCACGGGCTGAGGGTCGAGCGGGACGGCGCGGGAGACCGCGCGGGGATCACTCCACGACGCCGGTCCCGGTGTAGCCCTTCATGACCGCCACGTCGTACCCGTTGCCGGGGTTCACGCCGAGCGATCGGAGCGTCTCCACGGCGACGGGGCCGCGGTTGTACACGAGCAGGGCGAGGCGCACGTCGCCGTGGTACTCCTTGATGAGCGAGCGCAGATAGCGGAAGCCGATGCGCAGGTTGGTGCGCGGCTCGTAGAGCTGCTCGCGGGTGACGTGCGGATCGAAGTCGCGGGCCGTGGCGAGCATGAGCTGCGTGAGCCCCACGGCGCCGGCCGAGCTCGTGGCGCGCGGGTTGAACTCGCTCTCCACGCGCACCAGGCGGAAGGCAAGATCGGGCTCGATCCCCTCGGCGAGGGCGATGTCGTAGATCGACCCGGCGAGGTCCGCGCCGACGTGGTAGCGCGAGGAATACGTCATGATCGTCCTGGCCCGCGCGAGCTGGGCGTTCGCCAGCTCGAGCTCTCCCTTCGTGGCGTCGAGCTCCGCGCGCAGGCGGTGCGCCTCGCCCGAGAGGCCGAAGGTGAAGGTGCCACCCACGGAGGATGCCTGGGCGTCCCGCGGCTGCTGTCGCGGGATGAAGGCGACGGCGACGACCAGCCCCACCACCAACAGCACCTTCTTCACTCGGTCGTTGCGGCGGATGCGATCACCGCGATGGACGTAGCTCTGCTTGGACGTCTTCAACACTTCGGCCCCCTTGGGGAGGGTGTCGGATAGGCGAACGGGACGTTCCACCGTCCCGCGGGCATGTGTGGAGGCAACGGGCGTGCCGTCAGCGGCGGACCCAATGTCCGGATCGGCCACCAGATTTTTCCAACAAACACACGTCGGTGATCGACATGTCCCTATCTAAGGCCTTGGCCATGTCGTAAACCGTGACGAGACTCACCGTTACGGCGGTCATTGCCTCCATCTCGACGCCGGTGGGTCCGGTGGTGCGGACGGTGGCCTCGCAGCGGAGGCCGGGGATCGTATCGTCCGGCGTGAGCGCCACCTGCACGTCGGTGAGTGGGAGCGGGTGGCAGAGGGGAATTAATTCGGCCGTGCGCTTCGCCGCTAGCACCCCGGCGATCTTGGCGACGGTCACGACGTCCCCTTTTGCAACGGAATTTGCCTGGATGGCGGCGAGGGTGTCGGGCCGCATTCGGATGACGCCTGTCGCGCGGGCGAAACGGTGGGTGGACTCTTTGTTGGACACGTCCACCATGCGCGCGTCCCCTTCGGGGCCGACGTGGCTCAATTCGTTCATGCGAGGTGCTCCGCGAGGTGGCGCACGAGTGCGGCGCCGAGGAGCTGTGGGTTGACGTTGCCGGCGGCGCGGAGCTTGGCCTCCTGGACGGCGTCGATCGCGCGGCTGGCGCGGAGGGCGCCGCGCCGGTCGCCGTGGGTGGCGGCGTCGCGGGCGCGTTGGTGCAGGAGCACGGTGAGGGCGTCGAGCAGATCGGAGAAGAATCCACGCGCGCGCGAGCCGCCGAGGGTGAAGGCGGCCTTCATCTGCTGGGCGCGGTCGCTCTGCGCGGCGGCGAGGAGCGCTTTCGCCGCGGCGAACGCTTCGTCGTCGGACGCGGTGCCGAGGAGGGTGCCGGGGGCGCCGGCGGCGAGGCGGAGGCGGTCGTCGATGCTGCGCGCGACGCCGGCGCGGTCGAGCGCGTCGCGCACGGCGGGGTCGTCGAGGAAACGTTGCACATCGGCGTCGGTGAGGCGCGGGACGCGCACGGCGACGACGCGCGAGCGAATGGTGGGAAGGAGCGCGCCGGGCTCACTGGAGGTGAGGATGAGCGTCGTGTCGGCGGGAGGCTCCTCGAGGAGCTTGAGGAAGGCGTTGGCTGCGGCATCGGCGCCTTCCTGCGGGACCATGCGCTCGGCCTCGCCGATGACGAACACCTTGCGCGCGCCCATCGTCGGGGTGAAGCCGGCGCGGTGGACGAGGGCGCGCACGGTGGCGACGTAGATGGCCTCGGTGCCGCTCGTCGGCGGGTAGAGGCCGTTCGCCTTCACGCGCTCGGCGATGGCGTCGGCGTAATCGTCGAACACTTCATCGGCGGTAGCGTCGCTGTCGCCCAAGCGGGGGCGGGGGAAGAACCAGTGGAGGTCCGGGTGCGCGAGCGTGACGGCGTAGCGGCAGCTCTGACAGTGGCCGCACGGTCGCTCGCCCTCGCTGGTGCAGAGGAGGAGCTGGCCGAGCCAGAGCGCGAGGCGCTGCTTGCCGACGCCGCGCGGTCCGTGCAGGAGGAGGCTCCCCGGGAGGGCGCTGCGGTCCACGGCGCTCCGAAAGCGGCGGCGTAGCGCCTCGTGGCCGTAGAGTGGGATCATGGACACGCGGAGAATATAAGCGTGCCCGCGGCATCGCTCACGTGGCCGGGACCACGTGGAGGAGGGCGGTGGCCTTGGCGATCTCCTCCGGGCGGCCGAGGAGGAGCACGGTGTCGCCCCCCGCGAGCTCATCGTCGCCCGTCGGGCTCACGATCAGCCCGCCGCCGTGGCGCTGGAGCGCGAGCACGCTGACGCCGGTGCGCTCGCGGAGCCGCGCGTCGGCGATGCGTGCGCCGGCGACGGCGGAGTCGGGGGCGACGCGGACCGCGGCGATGGTGACGTCGGTGAGAAAGCGGTGGAGGTCGTCCATGCGCGTGGCCGCGTCGGGCATGGTGCGGAACATCTCGTAGTGCTCGCCGCGCACCTCGCGGATGGCGCGCTCGATCACGTCGCGCGGGACGAGGTAGCGGCGGAGGACGCGGGTGAAGATCTCGATCGCGGTCTCGAACTCCTCGGGGATGACCTCGGAGGTGCCGAGCGCGGTGAGCTCTTCGATCTCCTTCATGTAGTGCGCGCGGACGATCGTGTGGACGCGCGGGTTGAGGCGGCGAGCGAGGGCCACGGTGGCGCGGGTGGCCGCGGCGTCGGAGATCGCGATGACCATGACGCGGGCGTGCTCGATGCCGGCGTGGAGGAGGATCTGCGGGCTGGTGGCGTCGCCGTAGATGATCGGTTCGCCGGCGAGGCGCTCGCGGCGGGCCACGGTGGCGTTGGCGTCGACGACGACGTAGGGGATCTCGGCGGCGCGGAGCACGCGGGCGAGGTGGCGTCCGTTGAAGCCGAAGCCGACGATGATGACGTGGTCGCGGAGCGCGTCGTGGGCGCGGTGCGTGCCGAGGCCGTAGTGTCGCTCGACCCACCGGCGCGGCGCGCGCTGCTCCACGAGGGTGGCGAGGCGCGGGGCGACGGCGACGAGCGCGGGGGTGAGCGCCATGGTACCGACGGCGACGGCGAGGAAGAGCTGGTCGAGCTCCGGCGTGAGGAGCCCCGCGGCGGTGCCGGCGGTGGAGAGCACGAAGGAGAACTCGCCGATCTGCGCGAGCGAGAGCCCGACGCCGAGCGCGACGCGCAGCGACTGGCCGAGGGCGAGCGCGACGCCCGAGGTGACCAGCGCTTTGAGCGCCACGACTCCGGCGAGCGCACCCAGCACGGCGAGGGGAGAGGCGAGCACGGTGCGCACATCGAACAGCATCCCGATCGAGATGAAGAACAGGCTGTTGAACACCTCTCGCAGCGGGAGCATCTCGCCCAGTGCCTGGTGGCTGTACTCCGACTCGGCGATCACGAGCCCGGCGATGAAGGCGCCGAGGGCGAGGGAGAGCCCGACGCGCGCGGAGGCCCACGCGGTGCCGAGGCAGAGGAGGACGACGGTGAGCAGGAAGAGCTCGCGCTTGCGCGTGGCCGCGACCGCGTGGAGCACGCGCGGCACGACGACGCGCGCCGCGAGGAGCGCCGCGGCCACGAACGCGACCGCCTTGAGCACGTCGATCGCGATGGAGGCCATCGTGACCCCGTGGCCGCCGAGCAGCGGGGTCACGAGGACCATGGGGACGACGCAGAGGTCCTGGAAGATGAGGATCACGAGTGCGGCGCGTCCGTGGAGGCTGTCCATCTCGCCGCGGTCGGCGAGGAGGCGGAGCACGATCGCGGTGCTGCTCAGCGCGACGAGCATCCCGACGAAGATCGCGACGGGCCACGCGGCCGCGAAGGCGCGGGCGAGGAGCGCGGTCACGAGGAGCGTGAGCGCGACCTGGAGGCCGCCGCCGGCGAGGAGCAGGGTGCGGAGGCGGAAGAGCTGGGGGAGGGAGAACTCGAGGCCGACGGTGAAGAGGAGGAGGATCACCCCGATCTCGGCGATCGGTTCGACCTCGCGGACGTTCCGAATGAGCCCGAAGCCATAGGGGCCGGAGAGAATCCCGGTGATGAGAAAGCCGACGATCGGCGGGAGGCGGAGGCGGTGCACGGCGAGCACCACCGCGACGCCGAGCGCGAGGAGGACACTGAGATCGGCGAGCACGGTCGGCGACGCGGACGATGCGGCATGCATGTCCGGTAATATGTCCGTGCCCGGGCGCGTGAGTGAGGGGCGCGGCCGGCGGCGCGTGGGCGCGGCCGGCCGCGGCGCGTCAGCCGGCCGTGGTCTCGCCGCCGAGGAGGGTGAGGACCTCCCCGGTGACGTAGCTCGAGTCGGCCGTGGAGGCGAAGAAGACGTAGGCCGGCGCGATCTCCTCCGGCTGCGCCGGGCGCCCCATGGGCGTGCCTGCGCCGTGCTCCGCCGCCTCCTCGGGCGGCTTGTCGGCGACGTTGAGGGGCGTCCACACGGGGCCCGGGGCGACGCAATTCACGCGGATCGCGCGATCGACGAGGCTCTGCGCGAGCGACTTCGTGAAGGCGTGGATCGCGCCCTTCGTGGCGGCGTAGTCGATGAGGTTCTTCTGCCCTTCCAGCCCGGTGATCGATCCGGTGTTGATGATCGCCGCGCCCTCCTTGAGGTGGGGGAGCGCGGCCCGGGCCATGTAGAAGTAGCCGAACGCATTCGTGCGGAAGGTGCGCTCCCACTGCTCGTCGGAGATTTCCTCGAGCGAGCCCTGATGCTGCTGGAAGGCCGCGTTGTTGACGAGGATGTCGAGCGCGCCGAGCTCCTTCACCACGCGCGCGACGGCACGGCGGCAGAACTCGGGGTCGGTCACGTCGCCGGGGAGGCGGAGGGCGCGGCGTCCGGCGTCCTCGATGGCGCGCACCGTCTCCTGCGCGTCCTCTTCTTCTTCGGGGAGGTAGACGATCGCCACGTTCGCGCCCTCGCGGGCGAAGATGGTCGCCACGGCGCGTCCGATCCCCGAGTCGCCGCCGGTGATGAGGGCGACCTTTCCGCGGAGCTTTCCGGCGGGTTTGTACGCCGGCGCCTCGTAGCGCGGGCGCGGCTGTATCGCGGCCTCGATCCCGGGGCGCGGTTGTTGCTGCGGCGGGAAGGGGGGGATGGGTTCGTGGAGGGAGTGCTTGGG
>JADGGM010000167.1 GCA_019689955.1 Gemmatimonadaceae bacterium | reverse complement strand
TGGCCCGGGGGCGGGGGCCCCGCCTGTACCGGGGGGGCCCGCGGGGGGCGCCGCGCGCGGCACGCGTCGCTCGTCCGCTGGTCGTTCCCATCACACCTCACCCTTCGAGCCCGTCGCGATGCGCGGGGTGCACCCCGCCGGACCCAGACCCATCCGAAATGAAGCGTTCTCTCGCCACGAGCGCGGTCCTCGCGCTCACGCTCTGCTCCGCCTGCCAAGGTGACGAGCGCGCCATCCAGGAGCGGCACCCGGTCGCCGCGGCCCCCGCAGGCACCGACGTCCGCGCGCGCCTGGCGCGCTACACGACGGTGACGCTCGCGGTCGACACCGCGGGGCTCACCGCGAACGAGCGGCAGATGATCCCGCTCCTCATCGACGCGGCGCGCGCGATGGACCCGATCTACTGGAAGGAAGCCGCCGGGGACCGCGACTCGATCCTCCGCTCGATCCCGGACACGGCCACGCGCCGGCTCGCGCAGATCAACTACGGCCCGTGGGACCGTCTCGACAACGACGCTCCCTTCGTCGCCGAAGCGGGGACCAAGCCGCCGGGGGCGAACCTCTACCCGCGCGACATGACGAAAGCCGAGCTCGACTCGGCGGCCGCGACGTCCAAGGCGTACGGCGACTCGCTGAGGAGCCTCTACACCCTCGTGCGTCGCGACTCCACCGGGCGGCTCGTGGCGATCCCGTACTCCAAGGCGTTCGCGGCGGAGAGCCGGCTCGCGGCCACCAAGCTGCGCGAGGCGGCGGGGCTCGCGGAGGACCCGGGGCTCCGGCGCTACCTCGACGCACGCGCGCAGGCGCTCCTCACCGACGACTACCGGCCGAGCGATCTCGCGTGGATGGACATGAAGCACAACCGGCTCGACATCGTCATCGGGCCGATCGAGACGTACGAGGACCACCTCTTCGGCTACAAGGCCGCGCACGAAGCGTACGTCCTCATCAAGGACATGGCGTGGAGCCAGCGGCTGGCCAAGTACACCAAGCTCCTCCCCGCGCTCCAGCGCGGGCTCCCGGTGAGCGCCGCGTACAAGAAGGAGACGCCCGGTACCGCGTCGGACCTCAACGCGTACAACGTCGTCTACTACGCCGGGCAGGCGAACGCGGGCGCCAAGACGATCGCGATCAATCTCCCGAACGATGAGCAGGTGCAGCTCCAGAAGGGGACGCGCCGGCTCCAACTGGAGAACGTGATCCAGGCCAAGTTCGACAAGATCTTGCAGCCGATCGCCGCAGTGCTGATCGACAGCGCGCAACTCCGCCGGATCAACTTCAATGCGTTCTTCGAGAACACGATGTTCCACGAGGTGGCGCACGGGCTCGGGATCAAGCACACGATCGACGGGAAGGGGACGGTGCGCGCGGCGCTCAAGGAGCGCGCGAGCGCGCTGGAGGAGGAGAAGGCGGACATCCTCGGCCTCCACATGGTGCGCGCGCTCAACGCGCGCGGCGAGCTGGGGGACGAGGACGTGAGCGACAACTACGTGACGTTCCTGGCGAGCCTCTTCCGCTCGGTGCGCTTTGGCGCGTCGGACGCGCACGGGCGGGCGAACATCGTGTCGTTCAACTTCCTGGAGCAGCACGGCGCCTTCGCGCGCGACAGCGCGACGGGGACGTACCACGTGGACCTGGCGAAGATGCCCGCCGCGCTCGACACGCTCGCGGCGACGATCCTCCGCCTGCAGGGGGACGGGGACTACGCCGGCGTGGGGGCGTTCTACGAGAAGTACGGGACGATCTCCCCGACGCTGCAGCACGACCTGGATCGGATCGCGACGAAGGGGATCCCGGTGGACGTGGTGTTCGAGCAAGGGGGTCCGCTCGGGCGCGGAACGAAGTAGCCGCGCTCCGTGGTGCACGATGCAAGAACGCCCCCGAGAGGCTCTCGGGGGCGTTCGTCTACGTACCGGTCGTGCGGCCGGATCAGGCGGCGAGGCGCCGGCCAGCGGGGCGCCAGCTCACGACGCCGTCATCAGCCGAGGTGCTGTACTCGAAGCGGGCGGGGGGGAAGCCCTTCACGCCGATCTCGAGGGTGTCCCCCTCCTCGACTTCCGCCTGCTCCGCGATCGCCTCGAGCGCATCGGAGAACGACGCGCTCGTCACCGCACCCGCCATCCGATTGCGCGCGGCGGGGCTGCTGAGTGAGAACTCGAAACGAGGCATGTTCCTCCTTTTTCCCGAGCCCGGCCAGTACGCGCTACCCCGAGACGGTTCGCGGCACGCGGCCGCCGTGGCTCCTGAGAACGTTGTACCCCGAGAGCTTCGGAAAGATCGGGGTGGTGCGTCATGGCTGCTTCTGGCGCGAGAGCCGATAGATGAGGACCGCGGCCCGCTCCGTCTGCATGGGGAGCGACGTGAGGAACACCCGCTCGCGCGGCGAGTGCGCCCCCGCACCGTCGGCGCCGAGTCCGTCCATGCTCGCCACGTACGGGGCCACGAACGACACGTCCCCCGCGCCGCGCTTGCCGGGGTCGAGCGCCGTGACCGGGCCGTACCCCAGCGCCTGGCTCACCGAATCGTACGCGGCGAGGAGGGCGTAGTTCGCAGGGGTCGGAGACATGGCCGGATACTCGTCGGCGAAGGTGATCCGGGCCGAGGTCTGCGGAAGGCTCGCGGCCACGATCTCGCGCATCCGCGCCCGCGCCCGCTCCTTCTGTTCCTCGGACAGGAAGCGGAGGTCGCCCTCCACCACGGCTGAGCGTGCGATGATGTTGAGCTTCCCCGCCACCGTTCCCCTGATGTGTAACGTGTCGAAGGTCACCTCCGTTCCCCCGACGATCGCCCCGGGGTTGAAGGTGAGGTACTGCTCCCCCGCGAGCTGCTTCCGGAACTCGTCGAGGATCCGCGCGGCCTCGTAGATGGCGCCGTACCCGGCGCTGTCGCCGAAGACGCCGGCCGAGTGGCTCTGCTTCCCCGTCACCTCGAGGCGCCACGAGCTCGCGCCGCGGCGGGCGACGGTCGCGATCCCCCGCTGTCCCCCTTCGAACGCGAGGGCGACGTCGCTCCGCTTCCCCGCCTCGATCAGGTCGCGCCGCGCGAGGCTCAGCGGGTCCCCCGCGCTCTCCTCGTCCCCGCTGAAGAACACGGTGATGTTCGCGTCATCGAGCGCCTTCGCGCTGCGGAGCGCGGCGAGGGCGTAGAGGATGATCACGTCGCCCCCCTTCATGTCGCTCGACCCGGCGCCGCGGGCGACGGTGTCCTCGCGCACGAACTGTTGCCCTTCCCCTTCGAACACCGTGTCGAAGTGGCCGATGAGCAGGATGCGTTTGGTCCCCCGCTTCCCCCGGTGCTCGGCCACGAGGTGGCCGGCGCGGTGCATCGACTCCGGCATCTCGATCCACCGCGTCTCGAAGCCGAGCGAGTCGAGCGCAGCGCGGAAGAGCGCGCCCACGCGACGGACCCCGTCGACGTTCATCGTCCCGCTGTTGATGTTCACCGCCCTGGCGAGGAAGTCGACCTGCGCGTCGCGGTGCTGCTCGATGTACGCCCTGATCCGCTGCTCCGTCCTGGAGAGCCGCGTCTGCGCGTCGGCGGCCGCGGGGACGAGGAGCGCCAACGGTGCGAGCGCCGCGAGCATGACGGAGAGGGGGGAGACCGTGCGGGGGAACACCCGATGGCGGGAACGGCGTGAACGGAGCGGGACACGCATGCGATGAGACCTCCTCGGGGCACGAGTGAGAGAGTCGTGGGCGTGCGATGGCACGCCGGGCTCAACGTATCGGCCGTCGCGGACCGCCTCAACCCTTTCGGGGCCTCCCGTTCCCCAGGCGGGAGTGAGATGGCGCGCCACGATCGATACGTCTCACGGGCGGACCCCAGCCGAGTCGCGCGCACCGTTCGCGCGCGGCTCACTCTCATCTCGAGGAACGACGATGCGAAACGAACTCCTGGCCCGGCTCGGGCTCGTGGCGGCGCTCGCCGCCGTGGCGGTGGCGCCGACGAGCGCCCACGCGCAGTTCGGTGGATTGATCAGAAAAGCGAAGGCGAAGGTCGTGAGCTCCGAGGCGTCGCCCGCGAACAGCGCCCCGCCGCGGTTCGATGCGACGACCATCGAGCTCGATGCCGACGCGCTCCAGCGCGTGATCGCCGGGCTCACCGCGCAGCAGCGCGTCCTCGCGGGCGCCGACGGCGCCGACGGCGTGGATGCGATCGCGCGCAAGCGCCAGGCCATCTCGGCCCAGCGCGAGGCGATCGAGAAGGCACACCCGCACGCGCAGGAGCAATACGACGACATCACGCGGAAGTACTACGACTGCACGCATCCCATGTACGAGCGGCTCCAGCAGGAGCACGTGGCCGCGATGCAGACCAGGGCCATGTCCCCCGACGCCCAGGCCGCGCTGGTGGCCCAGGGGCAGCGACTGGCGGCCGCGCAGGCCCGCGGCGACACGGCCGCGGTGCGCAAGATCCAGGCGGAGATCATGGCCCCCGCGCTCCAGTACGCGCACGAGGACACCATCGCCGTGGAGCGCGCGTGCGGGAAGCCGCCCGTCAAGCCGGCATACCTGGTCCAGAGCGACTCGCTCTTCGAGGCCGACGCGCGTCTCGCAGCGCAGCTCAACGCGGTGCAGGAGCGTTCGCAGGCGGCCGCGCTGCAGGCGAGCGGGCTGACGGACCGGCAGTTCGCGATGGCGCGCGAGCGCATCGAGTACTACCTCCAGCGCGCGAAGAACCGTCATCCGCAGCAGGGGTTCAGCGCGAAGGAGCTGAGCGCGCTCGACGCCCGCCGCGCCGAGTTGGAGCGGTTGATGTCATGACGCGCTCCCGCCGCCGTGCGCTCCCAGCGGCGCTCGTGCTGTGGCTCGCGGCTGCGGGGAGCACCGCACCGCCCCACGCCGGCGCCGACGGCGGGGCCGCGCTCGCGGTGGCGCGCGGCGGGGCGTGGTACACCTGGTGGCGCGCGGCGAACGCCCCTGCGCGCTGGGCCGCGCCCGATCCCACAGTGACGCGCGCCGTCGGCTGGCACCGGGCGGCCGACGGCGTGGAGTGGGGAGAGCTGCGCCTCGCCGGGGGCGGGGAGGCGTGGCGAACGCGCGTGATCGTGGTGCGCTTCGACCCGGCGCGCGTGCGCGTGCGCCTCGACACCGCGTTCCACGGCTCGCTCGCGCGCGCCGCGTGGACCATCGCCCGCGCCCCGCGCGACGCGGTGCTCGCGCTCAACGCGGGGCAGTTCGTCGGGTCGCTCCCGTGGGGGTGGGTGGTACTCGACGGGCGCGAGCTCCTCCCCCCCGGGCACGGCCCGCTCTCGACGGCGGTCGTGATCGACACCGCCGGCCGCTTCCGCTGGGTGCAGCCCGGCGAGATCGCGGCGATCCGGCACCGACGCGACGTGGCCGCGGCGTTCCAATCGTACCCGACGCTGCTCGTCGGAGACGGCGAGGTACCGCCGGTCCTCCGCGCGCGCTCGTCGTCCGCCGACATCGACCTCGCGCACCGCGACGCCCGGCTGGCGATCGGCGAGCTGCGCGACGGGCGGGTGCTCATCGCGCTCACACGCTTCGACGCGCTCGGCGGCGCGCTCGACGTGGCGCCCTTCGGCCTCACGACGCCGGAGATGGCCGCGCTCATGGGCGCCCTCGGCTGCCGCACGGCGGTGATGCTCGACGGCGGGATCTCGAGCCAGCTCGCGGTTCGCGGGGAAGACGGTGCCGAGCACGTCTGGCCGGGGCTCCGGCGCGTGCCGCTGGGGCTGGTGGCGTTCCCGCGGCACCTGCGCTGAACTCAGCGGAGCCACGCGCCGGACGAGCGACGTCTCGTACCGGACGCATGGGAACAGCCGTGTAAGAACCACCGAAATCGCTGGCTTGTCCACCTTCTAAGTGTCACCTATGTTGTCATTTCGCCGCCAGCCGATGCCTTTGCGGCCCCACGGGCCGCTGCCGCTATTCCGTCGAGCGCTCATGTTTCCCGCCCGCCCGTTCGAGATCCAACCGCGGCCTTTGCCGTTCGAGCGCGTCGTCAAGTGGCTTCCACTCGATGACTCATACTACCTCCTCGCCTCGGCCGGCATGGGGGCCGTGGCGGAACCCGTGGTGCTCGCGCAGGACGCGCTCCTGCAGGTGGAGCACGACCTGCGGCACACGCAGCACCGGGACGCGTTCGGGATCCTGAGCGGCGCGATCTGCATCTGCCCCGACTCGGGGCTCCAGTACGTGCTCGTGGAGGGGACGATGGACGCGCGCGGCGTGGCGATCGGGGACGACCCGTACGCCACGATGGCGGCCGAGCTGAGCGCGCTGGCGCGGACCGCGGAGCGGAGCGGGAAGCTCGTGGTCGGGTGGTACCGCACGGGGGCGACACTCTTCCCGCGCGTCGCGCTCCACGACGTGGCCGTGCACCGCACGCTCTTCCCACACCCGTGGCAGGTGGCGCTCCTGCGCGACGGGATCGGGCCGCAGAACCGCGGGGCCCTCCTCCGCGTGGAACCGACGGAGGGGCGGCCGTACAGCATCCCCTTCTACGAGCTCCTCCCGCCGCCGTCCAAGTACGGCACGGGGATCACGGGCGCCAGCGTCACCTGGTCGAACTACCGCGCGGAACTGGAGATGACGCCGGCTCCGGACGCCCTGCTCAACGGTCGCGTCGCGCCGTCGCGTCCCACCCCCCTCCTTCCGCCCTCGGTGCAGCCGGCGCCAAGGGCGAACGGCCCGGCCGACGCCGCGGCATCCGCGCGCGCCACGATGGAGCCACCGTCTCCCTTCGCGCCCCCGATCTTCGCCGACACACCTCCGCCAAACGCCGCGAGCGCCGCTCCGCCC
>JADGGM010000166.1 GCA_019689955.1 Gemmatimonadaceae bacterium | reverse complement strand
GTGCCGTCGGGCAGCATCCCGATCTCGGCGCGCTGGAGCAGCTCGGTGAGCACGGCGTGATCGTTCGTGAGCGGGGCCTGCGTGAACGCGCGCCCGGCGAAGAGGACCATCCCCAGGAAGTCGGCGGAGCGGCGGGCGATGAAGTCGGCGAGCACGCGCTTGGACGCGTCGAGGCGGTTCCCGCCGCGGAAGTCGGGGGCCTTCATGCTGCTGGAGATGTCGATGGCGATTACCACGTTGCGCCCGCGCACGCGCTCCTCGCGCACCTCCGCCGGCCGCCGCGGGCGCGCGAGGGCGAGGACGACGAGCGCGAACACGGCGGCGCGAAGCGCGATCGGGAGCCACGCCCACCGCGCGCGGACGCCGCGCGAGGCGCGCTCGAGGAGCGCGAGCACGGAGTAGCCGAGGCGCGCGCGCGGCGGGCGGCGGCGCCGCGGCCACGCGGCCCACAGCACCAGCGGGACGAGCGCGAGGAGCCAGAGCGCGCGTGGCTCAGCGAAGTGCATCGGCGCCTCCGGCCGCGGCGAGCTCCGGGGCGGCGAGCGCCGCGGGCCACTCCATGAGGAGCCGGCGCGCGCGCGCCACGGACCGGAGCACGTCCCCGGCCCGCGGGCGCACGTCGGCGAACTTCACGAGATCGGCTTCGTCGAGGAGCGCGCGCACGGCGTCCGCGATCGCCGGGTCGTCCGTGGCCGCGGCGACGAGCTCGACGAGCTCCGGCGTGGTGCGCTCGAGTGCGGGGAGCGCGAGCGACTCGGCGAGCCACCGGCGCACGACGTCGGCCGCGGCCGCGTGGAGCGCCGCGGGATCGCCCCGCCCCGCGCGGCACGATGTCTCGATGTCGTCCAGCGCGCCCAGCGCGCGCGCGAGCGGCGAGAGTGGTTCCGCCGCGGTCTCCGCCACGGGCGCGGGCGCGCGCTTTCGGAGCGCGCGGCGCGCGAGGAGCAGCGCGATCGCGGCGAACGCCAGCACGACGGCGGCGAGCACGGCCCGTTGCACCCACCGCGACGCGCGTTCGAGATCCTTGATGTCCTTGATCGCCTGATTCGTGTTCGGCAGCACGCTCGTCACCTCGACCCGCGCCGGCGCGCTCACGACGGAGTCGGTGCCGCCCGCGCCCGTGCGGTAGGCGAGCGTGAAGGCGGGGATGGGCTGCACGCCGGTGCGGAGGAACACGAGCCGCGCGCGCCCTTCGAGCCTCCCCGGGTGCACGCGCGCCGCGGCGAGCGTGTCGACGTGCAGCAGGCGTGCGCCGTCGGGGAGCGTGTCGTGGAGGTGCGGCGCGCGATCGATCGGTCGTGCGCCCGGCGCGAGCGCCGCTTCGAGCCGGATCGTCACCGGATCGCCCACGCGGATCGTGGTCAGTTCGACCGTCGCGCGGAGCGCGGGGGTCCGCTGCGCCGGCGTCTGCGCGCCGACGGGAGTCACGGCGGCGGCCGGCGCGAGGAGGCAAACGAGCGCGGCGATGGCGCGCGCGGAGCCTCGCGCGCGGCGGCGGGCGACGGCGTGAGACGGCGCGCCACGCATACGTCAGTGCCGGCGCATCCGCTCGCGCGCCTGGAAGAACGCGAGCAGCGGCCCGATGGAGCTGCGGTTCGTATCGAGCGCGATCACGTCCGCGCCGAGCCGGCGGAGCGAGCGCGCGAGGGCACGGTCGCGCTCGCGCGCCGCGCGCGCCAGCTCCGCGCGGACGCGCGGGTCCGACGTGTCGACGTCGCGCCACGTGCCCGTCTCCGGATCCTGGAGCGCCACGAGCCCCACGCTCGGGAGCGCGTGCTCGCGCGGGTCGCCCAGCCGGACGGCGATCGTGTCGTGGCGGCGCGCCGTGATCGCCAGCTCCGTCTCGTATCCCGCCGCGAGCCAGTCGGAGAGGATGAAGACGAGCGAGCGGCGGCGCGTCACGCGGTTCACCAGCTCGAGCGCCGCCGCCAGGTCGGTGCCGGCGCGGCGCGGCTCGAACGCCACCAGCTCGCGGATCACGCGGAGCGCGTGGCGCGCCCCCTTGCGCGGGGGGACGTGGTGCTCGACGCGGTCGGTGAACAGCACCGCGCCCACACGGTCGTGCGCCTGCGCGGCGGCGAGCGCGAGGATGGCGCACACCTCCGTCGCCAGCTCCGCCTTCGTGCGCCGCGTGCTCCCGAAGGCGTCCGACGCGCTCCGGTCGACCACGAGATACAGCGTCAGCTCGCGCTCCTCCACGTAGCGGCGCACGTAGGCGTGCCCGGTCCGCGCGGTCACGCGCCAGTCGATGGTGCGCACGTCGTCGCCGTACTGGTACGGACGCACGTCGGCGAACTCCACGCCGCGCCCCTTGAACACGCTCGCGTACTCGCCGACCAGGAGGTTGCGCACCAGCCGGCGATGCCGCAGCTCCAGCCGCCGCACGTGGGCGAGCACCTCGGCGAGGTTCACGGCACCGGGAGGCGATCGAGGATGCGCGCGAGCACTTCGTCGGCGGTGATGCGCTCGGCGTCGGCCTCGTACGTGAGGATGAGCCGGTGACGGAGCACGTCCGGGGCGAGGTCCTTCACGTCGGCCGGGGTCACGTAGCCGCGCCCCTCCATGAACGCCCGCGCCTTGGCCGCGCGCACGAGCGCGATCGCCGCGCGCGGGCTCGCGCCGTACGCCACGAGCGGCGAGAGCTCCGCGAGCCCCGCGGCCGCCGGCTCGCGCGTCGCGCGCACCAGGTCGAGCGCGTACTCCTTCGCGCGAGGGTCGAGGTACACCTCCGCCACCACCGTGCGCGCGTGGAGGATGTGCGCCGCGTCGGTCACCGGGCGCGCGACGGGCTCCTCCCCCGCGGTCATGCGGTCGAGCATCACGCTCTCGTCGGCGCGCTCGGGGTAGCGCACGAGGAGCTTGAGCAGGAACCGGTCGACCTGCGCCTCGGGGAGCGGGTAGGTCCCTTCCTGCTCGATCGGGTTCTGCGTGGCGAGCACGAGGAAGGGGGCGTCGAGCGCGAGGGTGGTGCCGCCGATGGTCACCTGGCGTTCCTGCATGGCCTCGAGGAGCGCGCTCTGCACCTTCGCCGGGGCGCGGTTGATCTCGTCGGCGAGCACGATGTTGGCGAAGATCGGACCCGGCTGGACCGCGAAGTCGCCGGTCCGCTGGTTGTAGATCATCGTGCCGATCACGTCGGCGGGGAGCATGTCCGGCGTGAACTGGATGCGGTGGAAGCGGCAGTGGATGGCCGCGGCGAGGGTGCGCACGGCGAGCGTCTTGGCGAGGCCGGGGACCCCCTCGAGGAGCACGTGCCCGTCGGCGAGGAGGCCGACGAGGAGCCGGTCGAGCATGCGCTGCTGGCCGACGACGACGCGCGAGAGCTCGGCGCGCACGTCGTGGACGAATCGGGCTTCCTCGCGCACGCGCGCGTTGCGCGCTTCGAGCTCGGCCACGTCCGGCCCGCCAGCAGGGTGGGGCGCTCGTGCACGGTGCAGATCGGGAGCGCTCACGCGACCTCCGGAGAGAGTGGGCGTGTCCGAAGGTTAGGACGGGGACAGCGAGGCGGCCAGGGGCGCGAGCGCGCTCCGACGCACGCGGTGCCGCCGGGGGGCGCTCGCGCCGGCCGAGCCTGGTTGACGCGCTACTCCGCCCGCAGCGCCTCCAGCGGCGCCACGCGCGCTGCGCGCCGCGCCGGGAGATAGCCCGCGAGCGCCGCGCTCGCGCCGAGCACGCCGACCGCGATTGCGATCGACGGCACGTCGAGCACCGCGATCTGGAAGAGCTGTGCGCGCAGGAGGCGCGTGGCCGCGAGTGCCGCGGGGAGGCCGATCAGCACGCCGGCCGCCGTGAGCGCCAGCGCCTCGCGGAGCACCAACCGCGTCACGTCCCCCGGCTCCGCGCCGAGCGCCATGCGGAGCCCGAACTCGCTCGTGCGCCGCACCGTCGCGTAGGCCATGACGCCGTAGAGGCCGACCGCCGCGAGCACGAGCGCCAGCGCGCCGAAGATCGTGACCACCTGGGCGACGAGCCGGTCCTGCTGGATCGAGTCGCGGATGAGCGCGTCGAGCGGGTCCACGCTCCAGATCACGAGCGACGGATCGGCCGCCTGCAGGGCCCGGCGGATGGGGACCACCAGGCGCGCCGGATCGCCGGCGGCGCGGATCTCGAGCTTGAACGCCGGCGGGAGCTCCGACATCTGGAAGGTCGGAAAGTAGATCCGGCGGAGCGGCGGGCTGCGCACGTCGGACTCCTGCACGTCGCGCACGATCCCGACGATCTCCCACGCCGTGCTGTCATACAGGACGTGGTGGCCGATGGCGTCGCCGTCGGGGAAGAAGAAGCGCGCCATCGTTTCGTTCACGATGGCGACTCGCGGCGCCGTCTCGTTGTCGCGTGCCTCGAAGTCGCGTCCTTGGAGCAGGTGCGCGCCCACGGTGCGCACGTACTCCGGGCCCACATCATCGTAGGCTACGATCGTATCCGAGTCCGCGCGCGCGGTGTACCCTTCGACCTGCAGCGTGGTGCCCGACTCGGTGCCGCTGAAGATCCCGTTTTCCGAGAGCGTCACGTCCACGGCGCCGGGGATGCGGCGCAGGCGCTCGGTGAGGTCGCGCATGAGCGCGGCCAGGCGCGGGCCGGCGTATCCGGCGCGCTGGGCATCGATGTCGGCGATGACGAGCTGGTCGCGCGCCACGCCGATGTCGGCGTGCTCGAGGCGCTGCGTGCTGCGCACGAGCACCCCCGTGCTGACGAGGAGCATCAACGAGAGCGCGACCTGCGTGGCGACGAGCAGCTTGCCGAGCGCCATCTTCCCCGGCGCCCCCGCAGCGCCCGCGACCCCGCGCCCCTGCGCGCGCAGCGCGGTGCCCAGCCCCACGCGCGTGGCGCGCAGCGCGGGGATCAGGCCGAAGAGGATCGCGGTCACGAGGGAGAGCACGGCGGTGAAGGCGAGCACGCGGCCGTCGAGGTGCACGGCGAGCGGGATGGGCTCGGGGCCGCCACTGGCGATGTGGAGGAGCGCTGCGCTCCCCCAGTAGGCGAGCAGGAGGCCGAGCGCCCCGCCGGCCAGGGCGAGCAGCGCGCTCTCGGTGAGGAGCTGCTGCACGAGGCGCAGCCGTCCCGCGCCGAGCGCCATGCGCACGCTCATCTCCCGCCCGCGCGCCGCGGCGCGCGCGAGCATGAGGTTGGCCACGTTGGCGCAGACGACGAGCAGCACGAGCCCGACGGCCGCCATGAGGGTGAGGAGCGGCCGGCCGAACACGGTACGGTAGTACGAGAACCCCTTCGCGCCCGGCTCCACGCGAATCGGCTCGCTGCGCAGCTGCCGCTCGATGTCGCTGACCTCCTCGGTGGTGGCGTGGTCGAGCAGCGACCGCCGCTCCAGGGCGACGAGCTCCGTGCGCGCCCGCGCGAGCGTGACCCCGGGCGCGAGGCGCCCCATGAGGAGGAGCCACGAGGTGCCGCGGTCCGTGAGCCAGTTGGTGTGCGGCAGGAGCATGGGCTGCATCATGATCGGGATCCACAGGTCCGTTCGCTGCCCGACGAGATCGCCGGTGAACCCGGGCTCGGCCACGCCGATGATCGTCAGCGGCACGCCGTTGACGGAGATGGTGCGCCCGATGGTCGAGCGCTCGCCGCCGAACCGCTGCTGCCAATACGCGTAGCTGATCACCGCCACGGGGGCGGCGCCGGGGGGGCGGTCCTCCTCGGCCGTGAAGGTGCGCCCCGCGGCGGCGTGCACCTGGAGCACGGAGAAGAAGTTCCCCGACACGAACCGTCCGCGCGGATGCTCGGCCTCGTTCCCGCCCGCACCCGCCGCGTCGCTCCCCCCGGCGGGGCGGTCGATGAGCACGTCGAGCCGGTTGGTCCGGCCGCTCGCGTACAACCCCGAGAGAACGTGGTTCTGGTCGCGCAGATCCACGTACAGCGGATACGAGGCGATCGACGTCCGCGGGCTCCCGATCGAGAGCGATCCGGTGCGCGTCGGGTCGCCGATCGTGACGAGCTGCTCGGGGTGGGGCACGGGGAGCGTGCGGAGAAGGAGCGCATCGACCAGCGTGAACATGGCGGTGTTCGCGCCGATGCCGAGCGCGAGGATGAGGAGCATGACGATGGTGAAGCCGGCGTGATGGCGCAGCATGCGCACGGCGTAGACCACGTCTTGCCGGAGGTCATCGAGACGGTTGGCGCGGATCATGGCTCGCTCTCGCTCGCGGTCGATGGTGAGACATTCGGTGCGGATGGCGGCGACATCGCCGAACTGGCGCAGCGCCTCGGCGCGCGCGGCCGCGGGATCGAGCCCGGCGGCCACGAGCTTGCTCGTGCGCATGGCGAGGTGAAAGGCGAGCTCCTCGTCCACGTCGCGCTCCACGCGCCGCGGTCCTGCCTGGAGGCGGAAGATGCGCGGCCGGCGCGGCGCGTCCATCAGACCGGCGCGGGGGACGTCGCCCGCAGCGCGCGCCCCGCCGCCTCCACGAAGTGATGCCACGCCGAGGTCCCCGCGTGGAGGCGCCGGCGCCCGGCAGCGCTCAGCCGGTAGAACTTGGCGTTCCGGTTGTTCTCCGAGAGCCCCCACTCCGCCTCCACGAGCCCCTGGCGCTCCAGGCGGTGCAGCGCCGGGTACAACGTCCCCTCGCCCACGAGGAGCGCCTCCCCCGTGGCCTGCTCGATCCACTCGGCCACCGCGTACCCGTGCCGCGGTCCCCAGCTCAGCGCCTTGAGGATGAGCAGGTCCAGCGTGCCGCGCGTGAGGTTGACGTCGAGGTCGGTCATGGAGCGCACCCGGAGCGGGAGGGTGCCCCACGATACCGCCGCTCCCATCGGCACGCAAGGGG
>JADGGM010000165.1 GCA_019689955.1 Gemmatimonadaceae bacterium | reverse complement strand
ACCCAACCCCGATCGCCGCGCACTGCGTGAGCAGATCGGTCACGTCGAACGTCCGCCCCACCACCCCGAGCTGCCCGATCTCGAGCGCCGCCGCGAAGTAGAGCCCCGGCCACACGAGCCCCAGCCGCCCGCCGACACGCAGCGGCCACACTGCCAACAGACAACCGAGCGGCAAATACAGAAAGAACTGCTCCGCCACGTCCATCACGCCGAACAGATCCTCCGTGGCCCCGAGCACGCCGAGCGGCGTGAGGTGCGGCGCGGAGAGCTGGCGCGCGATCGCGGCCGGGTCGACGTGGATGACGAACGGCCGCCACGCCCACGCCACCAACACGAGCGCGTACGCCACGAGCAGCAGCGTCGCCCGCCCGCGCCCCTGGAGACGATGGGCGAGCGCGGGGATCGCCCCCCATCCGAGCAGCACCCCCGCGGCGATCCCGATCGCGTGCGACGCGATCGCGCCGAGCTCGATCGGCTGCCCGGCGATCCCGTGCGCCACCTCGACCGCGGCCGCGAGCACGAGCCCGCCGATCGCCGTGAGCACGCACGCCACCGCGTACGACGCCCCGAGCTCCACCAGCGCCCCCACGGCCAGGATCCCCGCGGGACAGAGCAGCGCCATGTCGAACCGCGGGATCGAGTGCGGCGTGAGCGGGCGCACGTAGTGGAGCGCGTTCGCGAGCCGGTTCATGATCGAGCCGCCGGCCCCGGGGTTGTACTCGTGCCGGTCGAGCGGCGAGAACATCTCCGCCCCCGCCGCGGCGAGATACGAGCCCGCGATCGTGAAGATCGGCAGCCCCACGAACGTGCGCAGCCCGTGCGCGCGGCGCGCGAGGGCGGTCATCACGACAATGAGGAACGCGCCGAGGAACGCCCCCGCCGCGTTCGTCGCGACGTCGTTGATGCTCGACGTCCGGCTGGCGGAGAAGAGCTGCGCCAGCTCCACGCACATGCTGAGCGCCGTGCCGAGGAACGTGACGCGGACGATCTGCCGCCACGGGTGCTCGCGCCCCAGGGTGACGATCCACACCACCCCGAACCCGGCGAAGAGCGCGACGTTGCGCGCCGCGTCGACCACGTCGATCCCGCGCGCGGCCCAGTGCACCGCGCGGTGCGCGCGCCAGAGCACCCCGGACGCGCTCAGGTCCGCGTGGAAGCCCGTGAGCGTGGCGAGCAGGATGATCCCCACGTACGCCGCGCGCGCAGCGAGCCCCACGCGGCGGGCGGTCCTGGGATCGAGCATCAACGCCGACAGTCCCTCGAGGCGTCGCTAGTGATCGCCGCCGAAGGTGAGCCCGACGCCGACGAGCCAGTTGCCGGTCGACAGGAACGCGCGCCGGATGCCGACGTTCGCCATGAAGCCGTGCGAGGCCACGACGCCGATCCCCGCGGCGAAGGTGAAGAGGAGCCCCGCTTCCGTGCTGTCGGTGTCCACGAGCCCGACGCCGATCCCGGGCACCACGTACGGCACGAAGCGAAGGTCGCGCCGCGCCGGCACCAGCGAGAGGGGGAGGGCCAGGTTCCCCGAGAGGAGCGTTGCCCCGGTCGGCCTGGCGAACCCGACCTCGCCGTCGACGCCGATGTTGAACGTCGCACGGTCCTCACCGCCCCCGGCGCGGATGCGCACGAGGTTCTCGCTCAGGTTCGCCGCGGCCATGAAGTGGCCGCTGCACGAGCCGTTGCAGTCCGGCCAGTAGTAGCCGGCCGTGAGACCGATCGACTCGGTGCCGATCGGAATGTCGAGCCCCACCCCGAAGTTGTGGATGTACTCGTGGTTGTCGAGGCTCATGAGCCCGTAGCGCGCGTGCACGGCCACGCGACGGGACCGCTCGCCGGTGACGGCCACGTCGAACGGGAGCGGGAGCGCGCCGAGTGGGGTCTCGATGAGCGCCCGGTAGGCGGCGGAATCGCTCGCGTCCTGCGCCCGGGCAATCGACGGAAGCGCGAGCGCGAGCACGGCGGCGAGCACGCGGATCGAGTGGCGGTGCATGCAGCTCCTGGAGGGTGAACGGGGACGCCGACGGGCCGCTCGGCGCGGGGATTATACAGGATCGCGGAGTCGAGGACCACTGTGCATCGAGCGCGCCACGCCAGAGCCCCGGCGCGCGCGCGCCCGCCCGAGCGGAGCGCCCGATGGGCATCCTGACCCGTGCGTTCTCCAAACGCTTGACCAACGGTCGGCCGGGCCTAGTATAGGATTCTGCCGACGATGCACTCGCTGGCTGGGCGCGCCGCACCCGCACGCCCACTCTCTCACCACCCCTGATCGTCCACGTGCCCGCGCTCCCTCCCGACGGTGTCATCCACCTCTGGATGACGCACCTCGACGTCCCCGTCTCCCCCGAGGCGGCGGCGGTGCTCTCGCGCGAGGAGCGGCGCCGCGCCGACACGTGCCGGAACGACCGGGAGCGGCGGCGCTACGTCGTGGCGCACGTCTCGCTCCGCGAAGTGTTGGCCGGGTACGTGGATGCCCCCGCCGCCGCGCTCCGCTTCGCGCGCAACGAATGGGGGAAGCCCTCGCTCGACGCACCGAACGCGCCCTGCTTCAGCCTCGCCCATTCGGCCGACCTCGCGCTCATCGCGGTCACCGCGTCGACCGAGGTGGGGGTGGACGTCGAGCCGGTGGTACCCGTCCCCGACTGCCTCGAGATCGCCCGGGCGTACTTCTCCGAGCGCGAGCGCACAGAGCTGGCCGCGCTCCCGCCGGAGACGCGCGAGCACGGGTTCCTGCGCTGCTGGACGCGCAAGGAAGCGCTGGTGAAGGCGACCGGGCGCGGGCTCGCGCTGCGGCTCGATGGGTTCGATGTCTCGGTGTCCCCGGACGACACCTCGGTGCTCATGCACATCGATGGCGACGGCACCCTCTGGTCCGTGCGGACGCTCGTTCCGCAGCCGGGGTACGTTGCGGCCATCGCGCTCCGCGGCGCCGTGGGGACGGTCCAGCACATGGGCTTCGCACCGTCCGGACAGCCGCCCGACGACTGAGAACGGGCGCCCTGGGTCCCCCCCGGCCCCCCGCGATACGAAACGCCGTCCGCTGGGGCCCGCAAAACACGTGAACGACTCACGGCGGGCAATGGACGGCGTGGTACGAACATGTGGCGGCGTTCGAGGAGGCGGGTCAGGCCTCTGGCTGACGGCCCACGAGCGCCATTGCTCCGGGCCCTGACTCCACGATCGCTCCTCGCGCGCCAACGCGGCCTGGATCCGGCGGCCGCACCCCGGTCAATCGGTCAATCGTCGCCCGCCATCGCGGACGAGGACGACGAAGAGCTGGCGTTGCGGCGGGCAGCGCCGCGCGCCTCCCCCCCTTTCCGTCCGATCGCCGACATGTGCTCGCGGTCGCGGCTCACGGCCTGGCCGCCCTTCCGGCCGGCCTCCCGCGCCTCGTCGGGAGAGAACTCGTGCGCCGTGCCCTGCGCGTGCGCGGCCCGTCCCCCCTTGCTCGCAATCTCGCGCTGCTTCGCCGCATCCATGGCGGCGAACCCACGGTTGCTTTTGCTGCCTTGGTTGTTACTCGCCATCGTCGGTAGCTCCTGCGTGTGTGGTTGTTCCGGGCCGGTGATCGGGCGGCACGAGACGAAGCGAGGAGTCTTCGAGGCTCGGCGCGCCGCGGTACCATCGGCCGGGAGGCGTACCAGCGTGCAATGCGCGGGCCACGAAGATAATATATGGGAGCCAATACGGTGCAACGGCTCACACATGGATTCCTTTACCGCTCTCGCCCCGCGCGCGCGGCATGGCGCGCGAAGTCCATGAGCGTCTCTCATCGCGTTCGTCGCGTGCGCCCTCCCACGCTCGCCCAGAAGTTCTGACCTGATCCCATTCGGCTCCCGGCCCGGCGAAATCAGCGGAAAACTCGTGCCGGGACCACGAGTCCGCCATGAGGCGGACTCCCCCCTACGCACGACGGCCCGGCGAGGAGCTCCCCGCCGGGCCGTCGTGCTCAGTTTCGGATTTTGTTCGGCGCTCCGCTACGCCTTGGGCCCGTAGGCGTAGTAGGTAGCGTACCCGTATTCGTCGTAGCGCGGCACCTGCGCGCTTGGATCGTTCAACACCGATCCCAGGATGCGCGCGTCGACGTCCTGGAGCTGCTGGACCGCCAACTGCGCGGCGCGGCGGTCGGTGTGCCCCGCCCGGACCACGAGGAGCACCCCGTCGGCCATCGAGGCCAGGATCGCCGAATCGGCCACGGGGAGCACGGGCGGGGTGTCCAGCACCACCACGTCGAACGACTCGGAGAGGCGGGCGAGCACCTCCCGCATCCGCGCGCTCCCCATCACCTCCACCGGGTCGGGGGGGAGCGCCCCCGCCGGGATGAGGGAGAGCCCCGGCACCGCGGTGTGGCGCCCGGTCCCGGCGACCATCCCGTCCCCCGCGATCAGCTCCGTCAGCCCGGGCTCGCACGGCACGTGGAAGATCTCGTGCTGCGTCGGCCGCCGCAGGTCGCAGTCCATGAGGAGCACGCGCATCCCGTGCTGGGCGAAGGTCGTGGCCAGGTTCGCCGCGACGGTGGACTTCCCGTCCTGCGCGAAGGGGCTCGTGACGACGATCGTCTTGAGCGAGCTGATGGCGCGCGAGAAGAGGAGCTTCGTGCGCAGGGTCCGGTACGCCTCCGCACCGAGCGACCGCCCATCCTTCAACGTGATCAGCGCGTTCGATACGTCCTGCGCCGACGGAGGCTTCACCTGGAGCGTCGCGCCACGCCGCCCGTTTCCGTTCTTCTGCTTGGCGCCGTTCCCGTTGAGCTGCTTCCGCCCCCCCTTCACGTCGAACTTGGGGATGATCGCGAGCCCCGGGAGCTGCAGCGCGGTCTCCAGGTCGTCGCGCCCGCGGATCGAGGTGTCGAGGTGCTCGATCACGACGGCGCCGCCGGAGCCCAGGAAGAGGCCGAGGAGCACGCCGAAGAGAACGACCTGCGTCACACTCGTGCTGATGTTGTGCGCCCGCGAGGCCAGGTCCACGATCTCCACCTGCCCCACCTCCGCCGCCTCGGCCAGACGCGCCTTCTGCAGCTCGTCGCGGAGCTGGTCGGCGATCTTCTGGTAGGCGCTCTCGCGCTCCACGAGCCGCGCTTCCTCGGCGTCGGTGCCCGGGATCTGCACGAGCGCCTGGGTGCTCTGCTCCTTGAGCTGGTTCAGCGACCGCTTCCGCTCGTCGAGCGTGCTGACGATCGTCTGCACCGTCTGCTTGAGCTTCTGACGCGTGGTGGCGATGATCGCGTCGATGCGCTGCACGTCGGGGTTCGTGGACGCGCTGGCCCACCGCCCGGTGGTCAGCGAGTCGCGCGAGTTCTGCAGCTTCTGGAGCTGCATGAACATGTCCATCACGATCGGGCTCGCGGCCGCGCCCTGGGCCGAGATCATCGCGCCGAGCCGCTGGTCGCTCCCCCGGATGTCCGAGCTCTGGAGCTGCGCGAGCATCGAGGTGTAGAGGCGGTACTGCGCGTCGACCTCCTCCACCTTGGCCTGGATCCCCGAGAGGTCGGACCGTTCGGCGGTGAACTTGTCCTTCGCGCTGTACGACTGCTCGCGGCTGCGGAACCCGCTGAGCGCGAGCCGCGCGGCGCTGAGCAGCGAGTCGTTCTGCCGCAACTGCCCTTCGATGAACTGCCGCCGGAGCCGCGCCTGCTCGGCCGCGGCCTCCACGCTCGAGTGCTGGAACACCGAGAGCAGCGTGTTGATCACGTGCTGCGCGAGCACGGGGTCCGAGGACGTGTACGAGACGTCGATGACGTCCGTCCCCTCACGCGGCTTCGCCTTGATGCTCCCCGCGAGCTTCGCCGCAGCGTCGTCGCGGCGCAGGAGCGTGATCGTCCCCTTGCGCTCCGCCGGCTTGCGCGCGATGGCGAAGCTCAGCGTGCCCAGGTCGACCGGCTCGCCGTACGCGGCCCGCACCGTGGGCTTCCCCTTGGCGCTCACCGTGTAGTTGACGTCGCCGAAGGCGAGGGTGAAGGTGCGCGGGCTGAGCGAGTCCTCGGAGGACGGCGAGAGCACGAGATCGCGGACGAGCGCCGCCGGGACGCCGGTAGTGCGCAGCCGGAGGATGGGGAGGCTGTCCACCACGTGCCCCACCACGGACCGACTCGTGAGCACCGCGATCTCGGTGAGCACCGGGTCGGAGCTCATGCGCGGCGCGTTGTCGGCCGCGTCGACCAGCCCGCTCGTGAGCTGCCGGCGGGTGTCGGTGAGCCGCATGGTCCCGACGGCCTGGTACCGCGGGGGCGCGGTGAGCGCGAAGTAGGTCGCGATGCCGGCGGCCACGGCGGTCACGCCGAGGATCAGCGCGATGCGGCGGCGCAGGATCGCGAGGATCTCCCGGAGATCGAGCGGAACGAGCGAGGCGTCGGCTTCCTCGGGCTCGTTCGACCATCGGTGATGCGGTGCGCCGGCGGCGGCCGGGATCATTCGCCGGTTCGCGGCTGGCAAATATTGAGGCATCGTCAGCTCTCGAAAGTTGATCGCGACGTCGCATCAGCAGTACGCATGCCAACCCGCTGATGGTGAATCGTGTCACGATCCGTCGCACACAGGACACGGAGGATCGCGGCGCGACCCCCCGTCGACCCTGCCTCGCGGCGGCTCATCGATCGCTCGGCGCCGCCGCGATGGCGCGGGAGGCGTGACGCCGCGGCGCCGCGGTGCGCGGCAGCGGCGGGGCGCCCCCACGGAGCGGGGGCACGCACTCGGGGACGAGGTCGCGCAACACCTCGAGCATCGCCGCGCGCTCGTCGGCGGCCGCGGCGGCGAGGAGGAGCTTCACTCCCTGCTCCACCTCACGGC
>JADGGM010000164.1 GCA_019689955.1 Gemmatimonadaceae bacterium | reverse complement strand
AAGTGAGCGGCATCGAAGTCGCCGCGGAGCGACAGAGGGAGCGCCAAGGTCCAGCGGCTCATCGACCTCATCGCCGCGCTCCTGGCGCATCGCATGCCGGTCACCTTCGACCAGCTCGTCGCGGAGGTGCCTGCGTACGGCGGGAAAGCGCGGGCGACGCAGAAGCGGATGTTCGAGCGCGACAAGCTCGAGCTCCGCGCCTTCGGCGTGCCGATCCAGACGATCGGCGAGGAGGGGAGCGAGGAGTCCGCGTACAAGCTCGCGCGGAACGATTTCTATCTGCCGTACCTCGCGCTCTCGACGTCCACGCCGCGCCGCGTCGGCCGATACGGGTATCGCGCGCTCTCGACGCTCAACTTCGAGCCCGACGAGCTCGCGGCGATCGACGAGGCGGCGTCGTGTGCGCGCGCGCTCGGCGATCCCGCGCTCGAAGCGGACGTCGAGTCGGGGTTGCGCAAGCTCGCCTTCGATCTCCCGGTCGGCGGGCGCGTGGCGGCGGACGAGCCCCGCGTGCTCCCGCAGCGCGCGGCCGCCGATCCCGGCGTCCTGCACGCGCTCTGGCAGGCGCTCGTCGCGCGCAAACGCGTCGCGATCGCGTACCGCAGCATGAGCACCGACGCGCACACGCGGCGGACGGTCGAGCCATACGGGCTGTTCTTCCTGAATGGCCACTGGTATCTCGCGGCGCGCGACACCGAGAAGGATGCGGTCCGCAACTTCCGCGTGAACCGCATCCAGCGCGCCGCGCCCAACACTGCGCGGAAGGGGACGGCGGACTACGTGATCCCCGACACCTTCGACCTCCGCGCGCACGCGCGCTCGCGCCAGGCGTGGGAGCTCGGCGACGGCGATCCGATCACGGTGACGGTCGAGCTTCGCGCGGAGACGGGCGCGGCGATGGCGGCGGTGGCGCTGGGGGAGCGAGCGCCCGGCGCACGCGGGCGATGGACGTTCCAGGTGCGGCGGCGGGACGTGTTCGTGCGGTGGCTCCTCTCCTTCGCCGGGGAAGTGGTCCCGGTGGCGCCGCCGGACATCGTCGCCGCGTACCGGGAGCTCGTCGAGCGCACGCTCGCGGTGTACGACGCTCCGCCGGAGGCCCGATGACCGAGCCGGCGGCGGAGCAGCTCCGGCGGGTCCTGCACCTCCTCCCGCACATCGCGAACGGAGGGCCGCGCCGGACCGCCGAGGTGGCCGCACGGGCCGCGATGAGCCAGGAGGAGTTGGTCGCGTATCTCGCTGCGCTCGTGGAGCGGCACGATGCGCCGGCCGGGTTCGTGGAGGGGGTGCAGATCTATCTCGACGGCGACACGGTCGAGGTGATCACGAACGAGTTCCTCCGCCCGATGCGGCTCACCATGGCCGAGCTGTGTGCGCTGGAGCTCGGCCTCGCGGTCCTTCGCAGCATGCGTCCGCCGGACGAGCACGGACCGATCGACCGGGCGCGGGCACGGCTGCGCAAGGTCATCACGCAGCTCCCCGCCGACGCGCGCGAGGACGCGCTGCGTCACGCGGAGCTGGCCTCTGCCGGGAACGTGGCGCACCTCGCCACCGTGCGGCGCGGCATCCAGGAGCGGCGCGCGGTGAAGATGCGCTATCGCTCCCGCGCCGCCGCCGCGCCCAGCGCGCGGGTGGTGCGGCCGTACGGCATCGTCTTCGGCGCCGGTGTGTGGTACGTCGTCGGGTACTGCGAGTCGTCGCGCGCGGATCGCGTCTTCCGGCTGGACCGCATCGAAGCGGTGGAGCTGACGGATGCGACGTTCGACCCGCCGCCGGCGAAGCGGTACGAGCACCTCATCGCCGGGCCGCGTGCGTTCCACAGCGAGTCGCCGGAGCGCATGACGGTGCGCTACTCGCCTCGCATCGCGCGTTGGGTGGCCGAGCGCGAGGGCGCGTCGCTCGCCGCCGACGGATCGCTCACCCTCGAGCGCCCGGTCGCCGACCTGCACTGGGCGATCGGGCACGTGTTGCAATACGGGCCGGACGCCGAGGTGCTGGCGCCGGAGCACGTGCGGCGCGCGGTGGTGGAGCGGCTTCGCGCGATGACGTGCGACTGAGCGCGCGCTGACGGCCGGTGCTAGTTGGTCGTCTCTCGTACACCATGCCGCCTGCCGCCTCCCTCGAGCCCGCTCCCAAGAGCCCCCTCGCTGCGCTCCGCGCGCGCGCCCGTGCGTGGTGCGCCGGGAAGGCGTGGGGGCTCCGCGCTGTCGTGGCGGCGATCCTCGCGCTCGACGCGATGCGCGTGCTCGCCGCGCCGGTGGAGCGTGCGGGGCTCTTCGGCGGGATCACGCTCGCGTTCCACGAGATGGGGCACGTGCTCTTCTCCCCGTTCGGCGAATGGTTCGCCGTGTCCGGGGGGAGCATCACGCAGCTCGCGATCCCGATCGTCGCGTCGCTCCTCCTGCTCCAGCAGGGTGACTTCTTCGGCGGCGCGGTGGTGCTGCAATGGCTCGCCGAGAGCCTCGCGCGGCTCAGTGTGTACATCGCCGACGCGCGCGCGCAGGACCTCCCGCTCGTGAGCCTCGGCGGTGGCGACGATGGCCCGATCCACGACTGGCACTATCTCCTCGGCCGCGCCGGTCTCCTCCGCTGGGACGTCTCCTTCGGCCGTCTGACGCACCTCCTCGGCTGGATCGTCTGCCTCGCCAGCCTCGCCCTGTGCGCGTGGCTCGTTCGGGAGATGATCCGCCAGCCCGCTCCCTCCCCGTCAGCGCTCGCGTAGCCGTTCTCGCGCATCGCGCGTCCCCGAGCGCGCCCTGGCGTGTCGATTCGCCACGCGCTTGACGAATTCAAACGAGCGATTTATACCATCGTTTGAATTCGTGCCGGGCCCGGGCGCGTCGCCGACGCGGCCGCCGGTGCGGTCCCATCTCTCTCTCGGATCATGAAACGCATCCGCATCGCAGGGATCGCCGGCGCGGTCGCCGCCGGCGCGATCGTGACGTACGTGATCGAGGCGCGCTCGGCGCCGCTCGTGCTCACCGGGATCGTGACCACGAACGACGTGCTCGTCAGTCCGCTGATCGGCGGGCAGGTGGGGCGGCTCCTCGTGAGCGAGGGCGACTCGGTCGCGCGCGGCCAGCTCCTCGCCGTCATCACCCCCGACGAGCTGCAGGCCGACCAGGCGTACTACGCGCACAGCGCCGAAGGGCTCGCCGTGCAGGTGCGCCAGAGCGAGGCCGCGCTGCGCTATCAGGAGCAACAGACCGCGCAGCAGATCCACCAGGCCGAAGCGATGCTCGCGGCCACCGAGGCGCAGCGCGCCGAGGTCGCGGCCGACTACGAGAACGCGAAGCGCAACTACGAGCGCGCGCAGACCCTCGCCCGATCCGGCGCCGTCTCGGACCAGGATGTGGACCAGCAGCGCACCGCGTACGCCGTGGCCAAGGCGAAGCTCGACGCCGTCGATCGGCAGCTCGAGGCGCAGCGCGCCACGCTGGCAATGGCGCGCGCGGCGGAGGAGCAGGTGGCGATGAAGCGGAGCGCGCTCGTCGCCGCGGAGCAGGAGCGCGCGGCCGCCGTGGCGCAGAGCAAGAAGGCCGCAGTGCGCCTCGGCTACACCGAGATCCGCTCCCCCGTCAGCGGGATCGTCGACGTGCGCGCCGTGCGCCCCGGGGAGACCGTCACCGCCGGGCAGCCGCTGCTCACCCTCATCGATCCCGACGACCTCTGGGTGCGTGCCGACGTGGAGGAGAGCTACATCGACCGCATCCGCATCGGCGACTCGCTCACCGTGCGGCTCCCCTCCGGAGAGACGCGGCGCGGGCGCGTGTTCTACCGCGGCGTCGACGCCGGCTTCGCGACCCAGCGCGACGTGAGCCGGACCAAACGCGACATCAAGACGTTCGAGATCCGCCTGCGCGTGGACAACCACGACCGGCGCCTCGCCGTGGGGATGACGGCGTACGTGCTCCTCCCCGTGTCGTGAGCGGCGTCGTGAACGCGATCGACGTCCGGCAGATCGTGAAGCGCTTCGGCGACTTCACCGCGGTGAACGAGATCTCCTTCACCGTCCCGCAGGGGGAGATCTTCGGCCTCCTCGGCCCCAACGGAGCGGGGAAGTCGACGCTCATCCGCATGCTCACCACGCTCGTCCCTCCCACCTCGGGCACCGCGCTCATCGGCGGGATCGACGTCACCGTCGACCCGAACGGCGTGCGGAAGGTCATCGGCGTGATCCCGCAGGCGCTGACGAGCGACATGGAGTTGAGCGTGGAGGAGAACCTCGTCATCTTCGCCAAGCTGTACAGCGTGCCGCGCGAACGGCGCAACCGGCTCATCGCCGAGCTGCTCGAGGCGGTGGAGCTGACGCAGTGGGCCGACAAGCCGGTGAAGAATCTCTCGGGGGGGATGCGGCGCCGGGTGGAGATCGCGCGCGGGCTCGTGCACGAACCGCGCATCTTCTTCCTCGACGAACCGACCACGGGGCTCGACCCGGTCTCGCGCGCCGCGGTGTGGGAGATGCTGCGGCGCATCAAGGAGACCCACGATCTCACGGTGCTGCTGACGACGCACTACATGGACGAGGCGGACAAGCTGTGCGACCGCGTGGCGATCGTGGACCACGGGCGGCTCGTGGCGCTCGACTCGCCGCTGCGCCTCAAGGCGTCGGTGCCGGGGAGCAACACCATCGAGGCGAGCTTCGCCGATGCCCCGCCCGACTGGGACGCGCGGCTGGCGGCGCTCCCCGGCGTGGAGCGCGTGAGCGCGGACGGGCACGTCGCGCGCCTGGCGACGAACGCCGGGCCGGCGACGACGACGGCGCTCATGGCCGCGGCGGCCGAGGCCGGGGTGACGGTCCAGTCGCTCGCGGTCCAGAGCACCACGCTCGACGACGTGTTCGTGCACTACACCGGGCGGCAGCTGCGCGATGCGCTGCAGGAGCCGTCCGTCGCCGATCGGTTCCCCGCCTTCGGCGGGCGGCGCTGAGGAGGCGCGCATGCAGCGGATCTGGGCCATCATCGAGCGCGAGCTGCGGCGGTTCCGGCGGAGCCCGACGCTCATCATCATGTCGCTCATCATGCCGATCGCGCAGCTCGTGGTGCTCGGCTACGCGTTCGGCGGGCAGGTGAAGCACCTCAAGGTCGGCATGGTCGACCAGGACCGCGGCGTCCCGGCCGTGCGGCTGCGCGAGCTGTCGAACGCCGTCGGCGCGAACGCGCGGACGTTCGAGACGATCGAGTACCACGACATGGGCGCGGCCGTGAGCGACCTGCGGAACGGGCGCCTCAACGGCGTCGTCGCCATCCCCCCCGGCTTCTCGCGCCGCACGCTCGCGCGCGACGACCCGCGCGTGGCGCTCATCGAGGACAACACGGACAACTTCGTGAGCGCGAGCCTCGCGGCCACGTTCAGCAACCTCATCGGGGCGTACAACCAGCCCGCGGTCGACCCGACGCGCGTCTCGCCGCAGACGTCGCTCGACGTGGTGGAGGTGTATCCCTACGTGCCGTACATCCAGTACCTGCTCCCCGGCTCCATCGTGATGTCGGTCTTCATGATGGTGATGATCGGCGGCGGGATCATCTTCGTGGACGACAAGGCACGCGGTCTGCATGAAGGATATCTCGTCACGCCGATCACGAAGCTCGAGCTGATCATGGGGTTCAACCTGTCGGGGGCGATCAAGGCGGTGGTGGCGGGGTTCGTGCTCATGACCATCGGCGCGCTCATCGCCGGCGTGCCGCACCCGTTCGACCCGGTGCGGCTCCTGCGGCTCCTGGTGGTGATCGTCGTGACGTCGTTCGCGCTGGTGAGTATGATGTTCCTGCTCATGGTGCGCGTGAACGACCCGCTGATCCCGCGGGCGACGTTCGGGGTGCTCAACACGTTCCTCTATTTTCCGAGCGGGGCGGTGTACCCGCAGCAGGCGTTCCCGGGGTGGATGCGCGCGCTCGCGAAGGTGGATCCGTTCACGTACGCGGTGCACGCGCTCAAGTGCCTGCTCCTCAAGAACACGGGCTTCGGCGCGATCGGGTTCGATCTGCTCTACCTGATGGCCTTCTCGATCCTGACGATGACCGCGGCGACCCTCCTCTTCCGGCGGACCCTGTGAGGCACGACTCGCACTCGCGCGGGCGCGGCCACGGGCGGGCGCGCGGCCACGGGCGTGAGGGGCGCCGGATGGGGCGAGGCGGGGAGCACGAGCGGCACCGGCGCGATGCCGAGGAGACGAAGCGGCGGCTCCTGGAGACCGCGCGGCGGTTGTTCGGCGAGCGCGGCTACGCCCAGGTGACGATCCGCGACATCGTCCGCGAGGCGCGGGTGAACCTCGCGGCGGTGAGCTACCACTTCCGCGACAAGCTCGGGCTGTACATGGATGTGGTGAAGGCGGCACTGGAGGTCGCCCGCGCGTTCAACGAGGAGACGATGCGGGCGCCGCCGGGGAGCTCGGCGGAGGAGCGGCTGCGGTGCTACATCCGCGCCTATCTCCCGCTGGTGGTGCGCGCGGACCAGAAGGGGTGGTTCCATCAGCTGATGCGCCACGAGATGGCCGCGCCCACGCCGGCGCTCGACTGGATGGTGCAGGAGGCGATCATGCCCCGCATCGAATACCTCGCGCAGATCGTGACGGAGCTCCTCGGGCCTGCCGCCACGGAGGCGCGGGTGCGCCGGTGCGTGACGAGCATCCAGGCCGAGTGCTTGTTCTACGCGCCCCACCCCTTCAAGATCGCCGCTTTCGGCGACTGGCTGCCGCGGACCGACGAGGCGATCCGCGAGACGGCGGACCACATTGTCGCGTTCACGCTCGCGGGGATCCGGGCGATCGCGGAGGAGGCGGGGCGATAGGCGG
>JADGGM010000163.1 GCA_019689955.1 Gemmatimonadaceae bacterium | reverse complement strand
CGCCCCCTCCCGCCCCGAGCGCCGCCGCGCGCGACGCGGGGTGGATCGCGGCGATCCGGAACGGGGATGACGACGCGTATGCGGCGCTCTTCCGCGCGTACGCCGGGCCGCTGGCCACGTACGCGTACACCATCGTCCGCTCGCGGGCCGTGGCGCAGGAGGTCGTACAGGAGGCGCTGTGGAAGGTGTGGGAGCGGCGCGCCACGCTCGACATCCGCGACAGCGTCCGTAGCTATCTCTACGGCGTGACGCGCAACGAGAGCATCGACTGGCTGCGCCGCGAGCGGCTCCACGACGCGTGGAAGGCGCAGGCCGCGGGGGAGGAGCGCGTCGCGCGCGACGTGCGCCCGGCGAGCCCTGTCGAGGAGGAGACGGCCATCGGCGAGGTGCGGGCCGCGATCGGGGCGGCGATCGCGACGCTCCCCAAGCGCGCGCGGGAGATCCTGACGCTCCGCTGGCGGCACCAGATGACCTACCCCGAGATCGCCGCGGCGCTGGGGATCGCGCCGAAGACGGTCGAGGTGCACGTGAGTCGCGCGCTCCGCACCCTCCGCCCGCTCCTCCGGAAGTACGTCGACTGACCCGGAGTAAGGGCGTTCGCCGCCGCCGTCCGTCTCACCTCGCTGACGACCCATGACGCCAATCGAGCCTTCTTCCCCGAGCGAGCGGATCCCGCTCGACCTCCTCGACCGCTACCTCGCCGGCGACTGCTCCCCCGCGGAGGCGGAGCGCGTCGCGCGCTGGCTGGGGCGCGACCCCGAGCACGGGCTGCTCGTGGATGCGCTCCGCGCGAGCGCGGACGAGGCCGCGCCGTCGCCGACGTCGTGGGACGTGGAGCGGATGTGGGAGGCGACGCGCACGCGCGGCCTCCGCGCCGCCGGCGCGCCGCGCCCGCGCCGCAGCCGCGCGATGCGCCTCGACGCGCTCCACGGACGCACTCCCGTCGTGCTCCGCGTGGCCGCGGCGATCCTCATCGCCATCGCCGCGGGGCTGCTCTGGGAGACGGCGCGCGCCCCGGGCGGCCGCCGCCCCGCGGCCGCGCCCTGGCGCGAGTACGCGACGACCCGCGGACAGCGCGCCGACTTCGACCTCCCCGACGGGACGCACGTGCACCTCAACGTCGACAGCCGGCTGCGCGTCCCCCCGGACTACGGCGTGCGCGCGCGCGACGTCGCGCTCGACGGGGAGGCGCTGTTCGACGTGCGGCACGACGCCGCGGCGCCGTTCCGCGTGCACGCGGGGCGCGTGACGGCGGAGGACATCGGCACCCGCTTCGTGGTCCGCGCGTACCCGACCGACCGCGACGCGATGGTGGTCGTGGCCGAGGGGGCCGTGGCGCTCGCGCCGGCTCGCCCCGCGGGGGACACGACGCCGGCGCACCCCGCGCGTGCGACGGTGCTCCGGCGCGGGGACCTCGCGCGCGTGAGCGGCGCCGGCGCGCTCACGACGGAGCGCGGCGTGGCGGTCGGCGCGTATCTCGCGTGGGCGGATGGGCGGCTCGTGCTCCAGCGCGTGCCGCTGCGCGAGGCGCTCCCGCAGCTCGCCCGGTGGTACGACCTCGACTTCCGCCTCGCCGACGACTCGATCGGGCGCCTCCTCGTCACCGCCACCTTCGACGACGCGCCCCCCGGCGAGGCGCTCCAGCTCCTGGCCCTGTCGCTCGGCGTGCGGTACGAGCGGCGCGGCACCGTGGTGACCTTCCACGCGACGCGTGGGCCATGACGCGCGCCCCGGCGTGAGGCCGGCGCGCCTCGCACATCTCAGAGGGAGAACGACGATGCTTCGCACCTTGCTCGGCACGGGACTGCTGCTCGGCACGTTGTGGCCGAGCTCGACGAAGATCCACGCGCAGAGCGCGGACGCTTCGGACCACGGACCGCGGTTCCTCTACGCGCCGTCGCCGACCTCGGCGCTCCGCGACGCCCGGAACGCCCCCGTGCTCAAGCGGCGCATCTCGATGGACGCCTCCGGGATCACGCTCGCCGACGCGCTGGAGCGGATCGCCGCGCAGGGGCGCGTGCTGTTCCTCTACAGCAACAGCATCGTGCCGTCCGAGATGCGCGTCTCGCTCCAGGCAGAGCACATCACCATCGTCGCCGCGCTCACCGAGCTGCTGGTGAACACGGACCTCGACGTCATCGTCTCCCGCGACAACCAGATCGCGCTCGTCAAGCGCGCGGCGCCGCGGGCGCCGCAGGCCCCCGGGACCGTCGTCGGGACCATCACCGACGCGAAGACCCACGCGCCCATCCCGAGCGTCAGCGTGAGCGTCGACGACGCGCGCCGAACCGCCGTGACCGACGACAGCGGGCGGTACCGCATCGCGGGCATCGAGCCGGGCACGCACACGGTGACGGCCCAGCGCATCGGCTATCGCCGCGTCTCGCAGCCGGTGACGGTCGGTGACGGCGAGACGGCCACCGTGGACTTCGCGCTCGACCAGGCGGCCGGCGCGCTCACCCAGGTGGTGGTCACCGGCACCGCGGTCCCGACCGAGGTCCGCGCCGTGCCGAGCCACATCACCGTGGTCACGGCCAAGGAGATCGAGGAGCAGAACCTGACCACGATCGATCAGGTCTTCCGCTACATGGTCCCCGGCGGCGTCTATCGCGACGACACTCCGGGGATCGGCGGCTACGCGTCGTTCTCCGTGCGCGGGACCACGACGCTCAACGGCGGGACGTCGACGCTCAAGGTGCTCGTCGACGGGATCGCGCTCAACGATCCAGGCTCGATCAAGCTCCTCGACCCCGCGAGCATCGACCGGATCGAGATCCTGAGCGGGCCGCAGGCGTCGACGATCTACGGGTCCGGGGCGGAGAGCGGCGTGGTCCAGATCTTCACCAAGCACGGGAGCGCCGGCGCGCGCCGGCCGCGCATCTTCGGCAAGGTGTCGACCCAGGTCATCGACCACCGGTACAACCCGACCAAGACCCCGGTGCACGACGAAGCCTCGATCGGCATCACCGGCGGCACCGACGCGGCCTCGTACACGATCGACGGCTCGTGGGTCGACGAGCACGACTTCCAGCCATATCAGCGCGGCTGGCAGCCCAGCCTGCACGCGGGGGTGCACGTGCAGCAGGGGATGGTGACGGCGGACCTCACGCTCCGGCAGATGCGCGGCACGTACCACCCCGGCGCGAACGTCGTCGACCCCTTCGCCGCGGCGCTGGGGCAGCCGGTGACGATCACGCGCCCGCGGAACCGGCTGGACCTGCAGTATGCGACGTACGGTGCCACCATCCGCGTGGAGCCGCTGCCGCGCTGGACCACGACGGTGACGCTGGGGAGCGACGGGCACGGCGCGGACATGTACTCGACGTACCCGTCGAGCACGGGGACGTACTCCGTCGACCGGCAGGAGTACACGACGACGTCGATCCACGTGCAGTCGAGCTACGCGGGAGCGCTCGGCCCGCGGTGGGGGTACAGCGCGGTGGTCGGCAGCGATCGCATCAACTACGCGGGGACGCAGTTCACCGCGCCGAACGCCGACTCCACCGAGGGGTCGTTCTCCGGCGCCGACCTCACGGGGAGCCGCACCTACGACCACCTGAGCGGGGTGTTCGGCCAGGGGCAGTTGTCGTGGGATGACGCGCTGTTCCTCACGCTCGGCGTCCACGGGGACCGGAGCCCCGGCGAGGACGGCACGTACTGGTCGCCGCGCGTGGGGCTCGCCTACGTGCGCGACCTGGGGGGGATCACGGCGAAGGCGCGCGTGGCGTACGGCCAGACCGTCGTCTCGCCGTCGCGCGAATCGCGCTTCGGGTTCATCACGACGTCCGAGCACCGGCTCCCGAACCCGGACCTGAAGCCGACGCTGCAGCGTGGAGTCGACCTCGGGGCCGAGGTGTACGTGGGGAGCCGGTACTCGCTCGGGATCACGTACTACGATCAGCGCGCGGACAACCTGATCCAGGGGTACACGCTCCCGGACACGGACGCCGCCGGCTTGCCCCAGACGCAGGCGGTCAACATCGGGCGCATCCACAACACCGGGTGGGAGCTGAGCGCGACGCTCGCGCCGGTGCCCGCGCTCGACGTGCAGGTGGTGTTCGGCTCGGCGAGGAGCGTGGCCGAGTCGATCTCCGACAAGTACGTCGGGATCGCCAAGACCGGCGACCACCTCCCCGAGGTGCCGCGCTGGACCGGCGCCGTGACCGCGTCCTGGCGCCCGCTCCGCGGCACGACGATCACCGGCGCCGTGAACCACTCCGCGACCTGGCGCGAGCTCGACATGTACGCGTTCGCCCGCGCGCTCGTGAGCGGGCAGTTCCAGGGCGATCAGCGCCCGTACTTCATCGACTACCCCGCGTTCACGAAGTTCAACCTCGGCGCGTCGCAGGTGATCACGCGCGCCGTGTCCGCGTACGTGCAAGTCGACAACGTCGCCAACAGCTATGCGTACGAGCGGATCAACGTGATCCCCCCGATGGGGCGGACCGCGACCGTCGGCCTGCGGTTCTCGATCGAGTAGCGCCGTCACCCTCTCCGAGCGCGCCCCTCCCGGTGACGCGCGCGACCGTCTATCGTCTGCCAGGAACATCCGCGCCTTCGGCGCGCGATGGCCCCGCGACATCGACATCGGTCGAACTGCCTACCTACGTTTCGGAGGGGGAGAGGGATGACGCGCCGCGGCCTGGGAGCGATGACGCTCGCCGTGCTCGCCGCAGCTTGTGGAGGAGACAGCACCGGAAGCAACGCCGTCACCAGTGTCACGGTGAGCGGGTCGGCCACGGCGCTGATCGTCGGCCAGACCACGCAGCTCACCGCCACGGCGCGGACGCAGAGCGGCACCGTGCTCGCGTCCGCGCCGATGACGTGGAGCACGAGCAACAGCGCCGTCGCCACCGTGAGCCCGGCGGGGGTCGTGCGAGGCGTGGCCGCGGGCACGGTGACGATCCGCGCGACCTCCGGCGGGGTGACGGGGGAGCTCCCGATGAGCGTCATCCCGATCCCCATCGCCTCCGTGAGCGTGGCCCCCGCAGCGCGCACGCTCGCGCTCTCCGACACCGTCACCCTCACCGCCACGGTCCGCGACGGGAGCGGCAACGCGCTCACCGGGCGCACGGTGACGTGGAGCAGCTCCGCCCCCGCGAGGGTCTCCCTCTCCGCGACCACCGGCGCCTCCGTGATCGCCACGGCGGTCGCCCCCGGGACGGTCACGGTCACGGCGACGAGCGAAGGCCATTCCGGGCAGGCGACGATCACGGTGAACGCGGCCCCGAGCGCCAACGCGCCCACGATCGCGAGCGTGGCCGGCGGCGCGCTCATCACCGCGGGAGAGACGGGGGTCGCCATCGTCGGCACGAACTTCAGCACGACGCCGGCGCAGAACTTCGTGACCATCGACGGCGTCGCGGCCACCGTCACCGCGGCGACGGCGACGCAGCTCACGATCACGGTGCCGGCGCGGTCGAGCTTCGGGTGCGTGCCGATGCACGCGGCGACGGTGCGCGTGAAGGTGGGGAGCGACTCGGCCCAGGCCTCCGCGCCGTTGCAGGTCGCCACGCCGCGCTCGCTCGCCGTGGGCGCCGCGGCGGTGCTCACCGACCCCGCGCAGGTCTGGTGCAACGAGCTGGCGAACACCGGCGGGCGATACCTGATCTCCGTCGTCAACACCGCCGACGTCACGGGCGCGACGACGGTCACGGCGGTGAGCCTGCAGCTCCGCGGCGCCGCCGGCTCGGCATCGCTCGCCGCGCAGACGCACCCGATGGTCGCCGCGCGCACGCCGGTCCAGCCGCTGCGCGCCGCGCCGCCGCTCGACCCGGCGTTCGCCCGCGCGGTCCGCGGTGCGCGGCGCGTCGCCGCGGCCCACATGGCGCGACTGGCCAACGACGCGACGCTCCTCACGCGCGTCCTGCGCAGCCGGCGCACGTCCGCTCGCGCGAGCCGCGACGCGCGCCTCGCGCTCCCCATCCACGCGAGCATGACGACGTCCCTCGGCGGCACCTCGACGGTGCGCATCCGCCGCGTCGACGACACCAACTGCTCGCAGTTCGACACCGCGGTAGTGCGGACCGTCTACGTCGGGACCCACGTGATCGTCGCCGAGGACACGGCCTACACGCCGCCGGGAGGGAAGGGGGCGCTCGACACGTACTACGCGCAGCTCGGCCAGGAATTCGAGACCGTGATGTGGCCGATCCTCACCAACAACTTCGGCTCCCCGCTCGCCTACGACGCGCAGACCGACGGCGACGGGAAGATGGCGATGGTCTTCTCGCCGGTTGTGAACGCACAGAGCGCGAACCTGCTCGGCTTCGTCAACCCGTGCGACTTCCTGCCACAGGCCGCGGACCGCGCGAGCAACCAGGGGGAGTACTTCTACGCCATCGTGCCCCGGACGAGCGACGGGCAGACGCCGGAGGAGTGGTTCCAGGAGATCCGTCCCACGCTCATCCACGAAACGAAGCACGTCGTGTCGGACGCCGAGCGCTTCGCGGCGCCGTGCACGGGCGACTGCACGCTCGAGGCCCCGTGGCTCGAGGAAGCCACCGCGACGCTCGCGCAGGAGCTGTACCTGCGCACGTTCTCTCCGCAGATGACCTTCCGCGGCGACGTGACGTACACGAACAGCCTGGCGTGCGACCTGCCGGCCGGCCGCGATGCGGGTTGCTCCGCCGACCACCCGGTGACGCTCACGACGACCGGGATGGCGTTCCTCTACGCCTACCTCGACGACCACGAGCGTCTCTCGTTCCTCGGCCAGGCGACCCCGGGGGACGGCTCGTGGTACGGGGGCGGGTGGATGTTCGCGCGCTGGGTCGTGGACCAGTACGCGGGGAGCGGGGAAGGGG
>JADGGM010000162.1 GCA_019689955.1 Gemmatimonadaceae bacterium | reverse complement strand
GCGCGATTCGGCGGGGTGGGGGAGTGGCGGCGAACTTGCATTGGCCGCCGATGAGCCCGCTGTGATTCCTCTGAAGACGGCAAGGTCGTGATTTCTCCTTTGCGTGCAGTGCACTCGGTTTTTCCGCGCGGTAGGGTGGCGTGATGAATGTGCTCGCCATCATTCCGGCGCGTGGTGGCTCGAAGGGGGTTCCGCGGAAGAACATCACCCCCCTCGGCGGGCGCCCGTTGATCGCGTACACCATCGACCACGCCCGCGCGACTCCCGAGGTGACCCGAATTGTGGTGTCGACCGATGATCCGGCTATTGCACGTGTAGCCGAGGAATGCGGCGCCGAAGTCGTCGTGCGGCCCGCCGAGATCAGCGGCGACACCGCCACCTCGGAGTCGGCGCTCCTGCACACGCTCGACACGCTGCGGGAGCGCGAGGGGTACGAGCCCGACCTCGTGGTGTTTCTCCAGGCCACGTCGCCGCTCCGCCGCCCGGACGACATCTCGCGCGCCATCCAGCGCCTCCTCGCCGAGGATGCCGACTCGCTCTTCTCGGCATGCCCCGTGCACGGCTTCGTGTGGCGCCGCGTGCGGCACGGTGAAGGCGAGCCGCGGTCGTTCACGTACGACTTTCGGCGCCGCCCGCGCCGGCAGGACGCGCCCGAGGACCTGATCGAGAACGGCTCGATCTACGTCTTCCACCCGCGCGTGCTGCGCGAGACGGGGAACCGCCTCGGCGGACGCATCGCGGTCCACCTGATGGACCCCATCGACTCCTTCCAGATCGATGAGCCGCGCGACCTCCAGCTCATGGAAGCGCTGCTGCTCGCGCGGCGGAGCGTCCCACGCACCCCCGCGCTCGCGCGCGTGCGGCTCCTCGTGCTCGACTTCGATGGCGTGATGACCGACAACCGCGTGACGGTGACGGATGACGGGCACGAGAGCGTCACCTGCCACCGCGGCGACGGGTGGGGGATCGCGCGGCTCGTGGAGTCGGGGGTCGAAGTGCTCGTGCTCTCCACCGAGACGAATCCGGTGGTGCTGCACCGCAGCCGCAAGCTGAAGCTCGAGTGCGTGCACGGGTGCGACGACAAGCTCGCCGCGCTGCAGGCACTCGTCGCCGCGCGCGGGCTCGAGCCCGCGCAGGTGGCGTACGTGGGAAACGATGTGAACGACCTCGCCTGCCTCCGGTGGGTCGGGGTCCCGATTGCCGTGGCCGACGCCGAGCCCGAGGTGCGGAGCGCCGTGCTGCTGGTGACCGCGCGCCCCGGGGGACACGGCGCGGTGCGCGAGGTGGCGGAGTGGATACTGGCGGCCCGGTCCGCGCCGGCAACGGAGCCGGCGTCGGCGATGGCGTCGCCGCTCGAGGAGGAACGTCAATGACGGCCAAAGTTCGAATCGGCGACCGCTGGGTGGGTGATGGCGAGCCGTGCTACATCGTGGCGGAGATCGGCATCAACCACAACGGTGACGTGGACATCGCACGCCAGCTCATCGCGACGGCCCAGCGCTGCGGCTGCGATGCCGTGAAGTTCCAGAAGCGCACGCCGGAGCTGTGCGTCCCGCCGGAACAGCGCGACCTCATGCGTGAGACGCCATGGGGGCTCATGACCTACCTCGAGTACCGCCACCGCGTGGAGTTCGGGCGGCGGGACTACGAGGAGATCGACGCGTACTGCCGCAAGCAGCGCATCACGTGGTTCGCGTCGTGCTGGGACGAGCAGTCGGTGGACTTCATCGAATCGTTCAATCCGCCGTGCTACAAGATCGCCTCGGCGTGCCTCACCGACGATGCGCTCCTGCGCCATCACCGGAGCACGGGGCGGCCGTTGGTGCTCTCGACCGGGATGAGCACCATCGAGCAGATCGACCACGCGGTCGAGGTGCTCGGCACGAACGACCTCATCCTGCTCCATGCGACCAGCTCGTATCCGGCCAAGGCGGAGGAGCTGAACCTGCGGGCGATCTTCACGCTCCGCGAGCGCTACGGCGTTCCGGTCGGGTACTCCGGGCACGAGGTGGGGCTGGTGCAGACCGTCGCCGCGGCGACGCTGGGCGCGTGCCTCGTGGAGCGCCACATCACGCTCGACCGTGCGATGTGGGGGAGCGACCAGGCGGCGTCGGTGGAGCCGCCGGGGCTGCAGCGGCTGGTGCGCGACATCCGCGTCGTGGAGACGGCGATGGGGGACGGGCAGAAGCGCGTGTACGAGAGCGAGCTGCCGCTCATCAAGCGTCTGCGCCGCGTCAACGGAAACGGTGCCGCGCCCGCCGCGCCCGCGCCGGCCGCGGAGCCGGCCACGTCCACGGTGGTGACGCCGGCGTGACGATGACCACCTCGTCGCGGCCGCGCATCGCGGCGCTCGTTCCGATGGTGTGGAGCGTCCGGAACGTCGTCTACTCCGGGCTGCTCGACCGTCTCCGGGACGGGGGCGCCGACGTGCACCTCATCCTGCGGCACGGCGAGCCCGCGCCGAGCGAGCCCGGGTATCCCGCGTTCGCCGCGGCGGCGGGGATCCACCCGCTGCTCATCCCCGCCGAGCGGCGCGTGCGGGGGAAGGCGTTCATCGACGGCGTGGTGCGGAGCGCGTTCAACCGCCGCCACGCGATCGCGAGCTATCCGCTCTACCGCCGCTGGTACCAGCGCAATTGGTCGCTCCGCGAGCGGGCGCGCGCCGGCGTCATCGAGGCGCTCGGCGCGGCCGCGACGTCCACCGCGATGTTCGAGACGCTCCGCCGGTGGACCGAGCGCCGCTACCGCCGCGCGCGCGACCTGGGCCCCGTGCGCGACCAGCTCGCGCGCCTCGTCCCCGACCTGCTCTGGTCGACCTTCTGCGTCACGCCGCTCGAGCACCCGTACTACCTCGCCGCGCGCGACCTCGGGATCCCGGTGGTCACGTCCATCCTGAGCTTCGACAACCTCACGAGCCGCGGCGTGCTCCCGGAGTTCGACCACTACTTCGTGTGGCACGAGGGGATGCGCGACCAGGTGCGGCGCCTGTACCCGCACGTGCGTCCGGAGCAGATCACGATCACCGGGACCCCGCAGTTCGACTTCCACCGGAACCCCGCGTTCACGTGGAGTCGCGAGCGGACGCTGCGGCGGCTGGGGCTGCCGGTGAACGCGCGCTACGTGCTGTACGCCGGGAGCCACGTGGGGCTCGCCCCCGAGGAGCCGGCGCTGGTGAGCCGGATCGCCGCGCATCTGCAGGGACGCGCCTCGCTCCGCGATCTGTGGATGGTCGTGCGCATCCACCCGCTCGAGACGCGCGAGCGGTGGCGGAGCGTGACCGACGTCTTCCCCAACGTGGTCGTGACGACTGCGTGGGACACGCCGCCGGACGCCGAGGGGTGGACGCTGTCGAGCCCCGACGACCAGGCGCGGCTGATCAGCAGCCTCGTGCACGCGGAGGCGTGCATCAACGTCGCGTCGACGATCACGCTCGACAGCGCGATCCTCGACAAGCCGGCGATCGGCATCGACTTCTCCGCCGAGCGCGACGCGCCGCGCGGGATCATGTACGAGGAGTACCACGTGGAACACTATCGGCCGCTCGTCGAGCGGGGCGGCCTTCGGGTCGCGCACAGCTGGGCGGAGCTCATCGAGCTCGTGGAGCTCGCCATCGCTGATCCGCGGCGGGACAGCCCGCGCCGCGCCGAGATGGTGCGGCACGAGTGCGGCGTGGTCGACGGCCACGCGGCGGACCGCCTGGCGGCGGCGCTGCTCGCGCAGGTCGGCGCGTCGCGGACCGAGCCGCAGCGGAGGAGCGCGTGAAGGGAGGCAGCGACATCGCCCGCATCGTCGGCGACCAGCCGCCGCCGAGCAGCGTGTTCGGCGCGCTCAAGCTCGGGCTCCGCTCGAGCCTCGCGCACCCCGGGCTCGCCACCGTGTTCTTCGCCGCCACGCTCTCGCAGGGGTTCCTGCAAGGACTCCTCGTGTGGGCGCTGCGCGACGTGCTTCGCCGCTTCGGCACGAGCCACAGCGTCACCACGCTCGCCCTCGCCATCGCGGCGCTCGTCATCCTCGGCCTCTGGATCCTCCGGTCGCTGAGCACGTACCTGGGCGAGGTCATCTCGGCGCGACTCGCGCACAAGGTCGAGATCGCGTCCATGGAACAGGTCATCCAGAAGCTGCTCACCCTCTCGGTCCGCTTCTTCGACAAGAGCAGCCAGGGCGACCTCGTCATGGCCTCGTACTTCGACCTCAAGGGCGTGCGCGCGGTGACGCTCGACGTCGGGAACGTGGTGCTGTTCTCCTCGCGCCTCCTGGGGCTCTGCGTGGTGGCGTGGCTCATGAGCCCCAAGCTCGCGGTCATCGGCCTCCTCGCCGTCCCCCTGGGCGCGCTCCCCGCCTACTGGCTCGGCCACCAGATCACCCAGGCCGCCCGCCAGGAACGCGACGCGGTCATGTCGCTCTACGAGAGCTTTCTCGAGGTCACGAGCGGGATCCGCGTGATCAAGGTGAGCACCGGCGAGAGCCGCGTGCTCCAGAAGGCGCAGCGCATCGGGCACGCGCTCTACGAGCACGTGGTGCGGCAGGCGAACAGCCGCGGGATGGCGCGCCTCCTCATGGAGTCGGTCTCGGGGCTCGGGCTCATCGCCGTGCTCACCATCGGCGGACGCGACGTGGGGAACGGGACGCTCGACTGGCAGTCGCTGCTCAGTCTCCTCGTGGCCGTGATGGCCGTGTACTCCCCCGTGCTCGGCCTCCTGCAGATCTACGGGACGATCTCCAGCGTGATCCCCAACCTCGACCGCGTGGCACGCATCCAGGCCGCGGTCCCCGAGATCGCCGACGCCCCGAACGCCAAACCGCTCCTCGCGGCGCCGAACGTGATCACGCTCGACCACGTGAGCTTCGCCTACGAGGGGAAGCCGGTGCTCGAAGACATCTCGGCCACCTTCTACCGTGGCGAGACGATCGGGATCGTCGGCCCGTCCGGGGCGGGGAAGTCGACCGTGCTCTCGCTCCTCCTCCGCTTCTACGACCCGACCGAGGGGCGCGTGCTGTTCGACGGGGTCGACCTGCGCGAGATCCGGCACGCGGACCTCATGAAGCAGTGCGCGATCGTCCTCCAGGAGCCGTTCCTGTTCATCGACACCGTGATGAACAACATCCGGTGGATGCGCCCGGAGGCGACGAAGGAGGAAGTGATCGCCGCCGCCAAGGCGGCGAACATCCACGACGAGATCATGCTGCTCGAGGACGGCTACGACACCGTGCTCGGCCGGCGGAAGGACGCGCGCGGGGTGTCGGTCGGGCAGAAGCAGCGGATGTGCATCGCCGCGGCACTCCTCAAGAACGCGCCGATCCTCTTCCTGGACGAGGCGACGAGCAACCTCGACTCGGTGTCCGAGCGGTCGGTGCAGGCGGCGATCGAACGGCTCATGGAAGGGCGCACGACGTTCGTCATCGCGCACCGGCTCTCGACGCTGCGCAACGTGGACCGGATCATGGTGCTCGAGCAGGGGCGGCTCGTGGCGCTCGGGACGCACGACGAGCTGCTGGCGACGTGCCCGACGTACCAGCGCCTGTGGCACTACCAGTCGACCGAGCCGATGACGGAGGTCCCCGCGCCCGCGGAGGTGGATGTCGTATGACCACGGCGTGCCTCGCGGTGATCCCGGCACGCGGCGGGTCGAAGCGCGTGCCGGGGAAGAACATTCGCCCGCTGCTCGGGACGCCGGCGATCGCGTACACGATCCGCGCGGCGCTGGAGAGCGGGTGCTTCGCCCGCGTGGTGGTCAGCACCGATAGCGAGGCGATCGCCGAGGTCGCGCGGGCGCACGGGGCCGAGGTCCCCTTCCTGCGCGCGGCGACGCTGGCCGACGATCACACCCCCGTGTCCGCGGTGACCGTGGACGCGCTGGAGCGGCTCGACCCGTGCGGGGAGACGTTCGCCGCGGTCGCGCAGCTCATGCCCAACTGCCCGCTCCGCACCGCGGCGGATGTGCGCGAGAGCTGGGCGCAGTTCGTGCGCACCGGCGCGCCGGCGCAGCTCTCGGTGACGCGCTTCGGGTGGCAGAACCCGTGGTGGGCGATGGAGCGGGACGCCGCGTTCGTGCTCCGCCCGGTGTTCGAGGCGCAGGTCACGCAGCGGAGCCAGGATCTCCCCGAGCTGTTCTGCCCCACCGGGGTGATCTGGTGGGCGACGAGCGAGACGCTGCGCCGCGAGCGCACCTTCCACGTGGCGGGGCGCACGGGGTGGGAGATCCCGTGGCAGCGCGCGGTGGACATCGACACCGAGGACGATTGGCGGATGGCCGAGGTGCTGCTGCACCTCGCGCGCGCGGAGGGCGCCTCCCATGTCGCCTGAGCGCACGTCGCGCGAGCGGATCGCCCTCTACACGACCGTGTACCCCGGCGTGGAGCGCTACCTGGGGGAGTGGTGGCGCTCGGTCGCCGCGCAGAGCGATCAGGACTTCGACCTCTGGATCGGCGCCGACGGGCTCGACGCCGAGGCCGTCTACGCGGCGATGGGCGCGCGCCCGGCGGCGGAGTGGGTGTTCGCCGAGCCGGGGGACACGCCGGCGCAGATCCGCGAGCGGGCGATCCGGCGGATCGTCGCCCGCTACCCCGCCGTCGTGTTCGCCGACAGCGACGACGTGCTCGCCCCCTCGCGCATCGCCGGCGCGCGCGCCGCGCTCCGGACGCTCGATGTGAGCGCGTGCGCGCTCCGCATCATCGACGAGGACGGGCGGGACGTGGGGTGCACTTTCGGCCCCCCGCCCGAGGCCGACCCGGCCGAGCTGCTCCCGCGGTACAACGTGTTCGGCCTCTCGAACACCGCGTACCGGAGCGACGTGCTCGCCCGCTGCCTCCCCG
>JADGGM010000161.1 GCA_019689955.1 Gemmatimonadaceae bacterium | reverse complement strand
GGAGGGGGCGAGGGGTCCATCATGCGAGTCAATCACAGAGCTCCGGCACCGGAGGAAGCGACATGGCGGCGCCATCGGACGGTTCCGCTCTCCGGAGCGTCCACGGCACGCGCGAGCACGCCCCGCGGGAGGGCCCGACGGGCGCCCGGTCCGAGTCACTCGGCCGACAGCGGTGGGACGATGACGAGAGGAGCGACGCTCGAGGCGCGCAGCGCGGGCTCGATGGCGTGCCGGTCCCCCACGACCACGAGCACCATGCGCTGCGGAGAAATGTAGTGCGCGGCCACGCGCCGCACGCGGTCGAGGGAGACACGCCTGTAGTCGTCGCCGATGCGGCGGTAGTAGTCGAGCGGCTCGTCGCGCTCCACGAGGTCGGCGAGCGCCATCGCCCGGGCGGCCACCGTCTCGAGGCGCAGGGGGAGGTCGCGGGTCATCGCCGCGCGCGCGAACGCGAGCTCGTCGGCCGTCACCGGCGTGGCGTCGCGGATGTCGCGCACATCGCGCACCATCGCGGCGAGCGCGCTGTCGGTCTTGTCCGTCTCCACCTCGGTCTGCGCCACGAGCGTCCCCGGCGCGCCGAGCGGCGGGAAGTCCACCGACGACTGCGCGAAGTACGCGTAGTGGTGCTGCTCGCGCAGGTCGAGGTTGAGGCGGCTGTTGAACGCGCCGCCGAGCACCGTGTTGAGCAGCTCGAGCGCCGTGCGGTCGGGCGAGTCGCGCGGCGGCAAGCGCTGCGCCACGACGATCGCGCTCTGCGCCGAGCCGGGGCGGTCGTACAGGTAGACGACGGTCGAGTCGATCGGCCGCACGGGGGGCGGCGCGACCGTCCCCGCGGTGCCGCGCGCCAGGTGGCCGAACGCCCGATCGAGCTTGGCCACCGCTTCCCGCGGCGTGATGTCGCCGGCGATGACGAGCTTCACGTTGGGGGGGCGGTAGTACGTCTCGTAGAAGCGCACGACGTCCTCGCGCGTGATCGCCTGCAGCGTCGCCGCCGTCGCCGCGCGTGCGCGCGGGTCGTCCGCGCCGTACAGATGCTGCATCATGACGCGCTGGGCGATGTAGTCCGGACGCTCGCGGGCGCGCGCGAGGTCGGCGACCATGCGCGTCCTGATCCGATCGAGCGCGGCCTGCGGGAACGCGGGGTGCAAGAACTGCTCCGCCATCAGGTCGAGCGAGCGGTCGACGTTCGCCGTGATGGTGTAGAAGCCGGTGGGCGACACGGTGTTCCCGAGCGCGCCGAACGCCTCGGTGAGCTGGTCCGCGGTGTGGCGCGTCGTCCCCTCCCCCATGAGCGCCGCGACGACGCGGCCGAGCCCCACCTTCGCCGTCGGCTCCACGAGCGGGGACACGCGGATCACCGCCGAGACCATCACCACCGGGCGCGAGTGGTCCTCCATGATCGCGACGGGGATCCCGTTCGCGAGCGAGCGCTGCTGCGGCGCGGGGAAGACGAGCGGCTTCGCGGAAGGCACCGTGGGCGGGAGCGTGCGATCGAGCGCCGGCGCCGGGGGCGCGCCCGCGCCCTGCGCGGCCGCGCCTCGCCCCGCAACGGCTATCAGGAGCGCGAGGAGGAGCGCGCCGCGCCCGCGGGCGCGAGAGCTATGGTGCATTCGATGGAGCATTCGACGATGGTGTGACATTGGTGTACGATGAGTCCGGTGCGGCGATGAGGGCCAGCTTCCCCGCGGGCACCATGCTCAGCACGACGCGCCCGGGGGTGAGGTACGTCGCGGCCACGCGCGCCAGGTCGGCCGGCGTGACGGCGAGGAGCGCGGCGGTGCTCGTCCGGTAGTAGGCGGGGTCGCCGGCGAAGGTCTCCCCGTACAGGAGCATCTCGGCGCGCATCATCGAGCCGTCCAGGCTGAGCACCGTCATGACCTGCGTGTAGCGCCGGTACCGCTCCACCTCGGCCTCGGTGATCGGCGCGGTCGTGCGGAGCGCGGCGAGCGCGCTGTCGACGAGCTGCTCCACCGTGGCGAGCGACACGCCGGGGCGCGGCGTGACGTCGATCTCGAGCGTCCCCACCCCCTCCTTCGCCCCCTGCCACGCGCTCACGCGCGTCGCGACCTGGCGGTCGTACACGAGCAGCTTGGTGAGGCGGCTCGTCCGGTCCTGGACGAGGGTGCGGGCGAGCACGGACAGCGCCGGCTCGTCCGGGTGGCGCAGGGGGACCGTCGGCCAAATGATGCGGAGCTCCGGCTCGCGCGCGCGCCGGTCCTCGAGCACCAGCCGCCGCTCGGCCGCGAGCGTCACCGGCGCGATCGCCGGGCGCGGCACCGGCGGGCCGCTCGGGATCGGGCCGAAGTAGCGCGCGATCAGCGCCTTCGCCCGTGCCACGTCGAAGTCGCCGACCACGGCGAGCGTCGCGTTGTTCGGCGCATAGTACGTGCGGAAGAACGTCTCGACGTCGTCGAGCGTGGCCGCCGAGAGGTCGGCCATCGAGCCGATCACGGGCCACGAGTACGGGTTCGTCGGCGCGTACAGCGCTCGGCGGATCGCCTCATCGGCGGCGCCGAACGGCTGGTTGTCGACCCGCTGGCGGCGCTCGTTCTTCACCACGTCGCGCTGCGCGTCGAGCTTCCGCTGGTCGAGCGCCGGGAGGAGGAACCCCATCCGATCGCTCTCCAGCCAGAGCGCGGTCGCGAGCTGGTTGCTCGGCACCGTCTCGTAGTAGTTGGTGCGGTCGTCCTGCGTGCTGCCGTTCAGGACGCCCCCCACGCTCTCGATCGTCTTGGGGTGGACGCCGTACGGGATGTGCGCCGAGCCCTGAAACATCATGTGCTCGAACAGGTGCGCGAACCCCGTCCGCCCCGGCGTCTCGTTCTTCGAGCCGACGTGGTACCACACGTCCACCGTCACGACGCTGGACGAGTGATCGGGAGAGAGGAGCACCGTGAGCCCGTTCGGGAGCGCATACCGCTCGACCGGGATCTCGGGCACCGTGAATGGCGTCTGTGCCGGCAGCGATGCGGGGAGTGCCGCGAGGAGGGCGGCTGCCGTGCGGGGGAGGAAGGAAGTTCGCATGATCGTCATGCGGAGGGACGGACGGGGGCGAGAAATACCCTTACACGGCGCCGGGCGCTTTCTTGACACCCACAACCCGCCCCGATAGACTTCGCGCCATTCCGACCTACCCTCTCGCGTGGAGTGCCGCGTGTCCAATATCCCGACCGATCTCCTGTACACCGAAGAGCACGAGTACGTCAAGCCGACCGACCAACCGGACGTCGTGCAAGTCGGGATCACGGACTACGCGCAGGGCGAGCTGGGCGACGTGGTCTACGTCGAGCTCCCCAAGGTCGGCGACACCTTCGGGCGCATGGACGTCTTCGGGACCATCGAGGCGGTGAAGGCCGTCTCCGAGCTGTTCGCCCCCCTCGCCGGCGAGGTGGTCGCGGTCAACCCGCGCCTCGACAAGGAGCCGAGCCTCGTGAACACCGACCCGTACGGCGAAGGGTGGATGGTGCGCCTCCGCGTCAAGAACAACGGGGAGCGCGACCAGCTCCTCGGCCCCGACGAGTACGCGGCGCACATCGGCGAGAAGTAAGCGGCGGGTGCACCGCCCGGCCTGACGGCTCGCCGCACCGCCCAAGGCAAAAGGGGAGCGTGCCCACGGCACGCTCCCCTTCGTGCATCCGACCCCCGCCGGCGCGCTACGCCGACGCGTATTCCTCGATCGGCGGGCAGGCGCAGACCAGGTTCCGGTCCCCGAACGCGGACTCCACGCGCGCGACCGACGGCCAGAACTTCCGCTCGCGCGTCCACGGCGCCGGGAAGGCCGCCTGCTCGCGCGTGTACGGCCGCTTCCAGTCGCTCGACAGCACGCTCTCCAGCGTGTGCGGCGCGTTCTTGAGCGGGTTGTCGAGACGGTCGCTCTTCCCCGTCTCGATGTCGCGGATCTCCTCACGGATCGCGATCAGCGCGTCGCAGAAGCGGTCCAGCTCGGCCTTCGACTCGCTCTCCGTGGGCTCCACCATGAGCGTCCCCGCCACGGGGAAGGACACGGTCGGCGCGTGGAAGCCGTAGTCCATGAGCCGCTTCGCGATGTCCTCCACCTCCACCCCCGCCGACGCCTTGAACGCGCGCGGGTCGATGATGCACTCGTGCGCGACGGTGCCGTTCTTCCCCTTGTACAGCACGGGGTAGTACGGCTCCAACCGCTTGGCCACGTAGTTGGCGTTGAGGATCGCGATCTTGGTCGCCCGCGTGAGCCCTTCGCCCCCCATCAGCTCGATGTACATGTACGAGATCGGGAGGATGCTCGCGCTCCCCCACGGCGCCGAGGAGACCGCGCCCGTCGCCTCGCTCCCCCCCACGTCGGCGAGGACGTGGCCGGGGAGGAACGGGGCGAGGTGCGACGCGACGGCGATCGGCCCCATCCCCGGGCCGCCGCCGCCGTGCGGGATGCAGAAGGTCTTGTGCAGGTTCAGGTGACACACGTCGGCGCCGATGTCGGCGGGACGGCACAGGCCGACCATCGCGTTCATGTTCGCGCCGTCCATGTACACCTGCCCGCCGTTCGCGTGCACAATCTCGCAGATCTCGCGGATCCCCTCCTCGAACACGCCGTGCGTCGAGGGATAGGTCACCATGAGCGCGGCGAGGTCGTTCCGGTGCGCCTCGGCCTTGGCGCGCAGGTCGTCGATGTCGATGTTCCCGTGCTCGTCGGTGCGCACGACCACGACCTGCAAGCCGGCCATCACGGCGCTCGCGGGGTTGGTGCCGTGCGCCGACTGCGGGATGAGACACACGGTGCGGTGCCCCTCGCCGCGCGACTCGTGGTACTTCCGGATGACGAGCAGCCCGGCATACTCCCCCTGCGAGCCGGCGTTCGGCTGCAGCGAGACGGCGGCGAACCCGGTGATCTCCGCCAGCGCGCTCTCGAGGCGCTCGAACATGATCGAGTAGCCGTCGGCCTGCTCGCGCGGGGCGAAGGGGTGGAGCATGGCGATCTCGCGCCACGAGATGGGGAGCATCTCGGCGGTCGCGTTGAGCTTCATGGTGCACGAGCCGAGCGGGATCATGGAGTGCGTGAGCGAGAGGTCGCGCGACTCCAGCTTCCGCATGTAGCGGAGCATCTCGGTCTCGGAGTGGTACCGGTTGAAGACGGGGTGCGTGAGGAAGGGGCTGGTGCGCGCGAACCGTTCGTCGTACCGGTCGTCCACGTCGGCCGCGACCTCCTCGGCCGTGAACAGCGGGCGCACGCCGCCGTTGAACACCGTGAGCAGGTCGTCCACGTCCTCGGTGAGCGTGCTCTCGCCGAGCGAGATGCCGACGGTGGTGTCGTCGATCACGCGGACGTTGATCTGCTGCGCACGCGCCTCGCGGAGGATCTCGCTCAGCTTGCGCGTCCCGAGCTCCACGCGCACGGTGTCGAAGAAGACGTCGTGCGTGATCGTGTAGCCCAGACGCCGGAGCCCGTCGGCGAGCGCCTCGGTGAGCCGGTGCACGCGCGCGGCGATGCGCTTGAGCCCCTCGGGACCGTGCCAGACGGCGTACATGCTCGCCATCACGGCGAGCAGCACCTGCGCGGTGCACACGTTGCTCGTCGCCTTCTCGCGGCGGATGTGCTGCTCGCGCGTCTGCAGCGCCATGCGGAGCGCCGGTCGCCCCTCGGCGTCGCGCGAGACGCCGATGATGCGTCCGGGGATCTGCCGCTTGAACTCATCGCGCGTGGCGAAGTACGCCGCGTGCGGCCCGCCGAACCCCATGGGCACGCCGAAGCGCTGCGTGCTCCCGACCGCGATGTCGGCCCCCCACTCGCCCGGCGGGACGAGGAGGGTGAGGCTGAGCGGGTCCGCGGCCACGGTGAGCAGCGCGCCGGCCGCGTGCACCCGCTCGGCCACGCCCCGGTAGTCGTAGATCGCCCCGTCGCTCGCCGGGTACTGGACCAGCGCGCCGAACACCTCCGGGCCGAAGGCGAACGTGCGGTGATCCCCCACCACCACCGTGAAGCCGCGCGCGCGGGCGCGCGTGCGCACCACGTCGATCGTCTGCGGGTGGCAGGTGTCGGAGACGAAGAAAGTGTTCTTGCTCGCGCTCCCCTTCAGCCCGTAGCTCATCGCCATCGCCTCGGCCGCCGCGGTCCCCTCGTCGAGGAGCGACGCGTTGGCGATCGGGAGCCCGGTGAGGTCGATGATCATCGTCTGGAAGTTGAGCAGCGCTTCGAGCCGCCCCTGGGCGATCTCGGCCTGGTACGGCGTGTAGGCCGTGTACCACGCGGGGTTCTCGAGGATGTTGCGCTGGATCACCGGCGGGACGAGGCACCCGTAGTACCCCATCCCGATGAACGAGCGGAAGACCTGGTTGCGCCCGGCGATCTTGCGGAAGTGCCGGAGCGCCGCCGTCTCGCTCCGCCCCTCGCCCAGCGCGAGCGGACGGCGGAGCCGGATCCCCTCGGGGATCGTGGCGTCGATCAGGTCGTCGAGCGTGTCGTAGCCGAGGAGCTCGAGCATGGCCTGGACGTCGGCATCGCTCGGGCCGATGTGGCGTGGGATGAAGCTGTCGGAGTCGGTGAGGGACACCGGCTTACTCATGGTGGTCATGGCACCCTCGAAGAAGCTGCGCGGAGCGCGCGGATGGGCATGGCTGGGACGTGGATCGGCATCGGGCGCTACGGGGACGCAGCTCCCGCGACATCGACTACAGCACTGAAATGTGCCATCATTCGGGACGAATTTCCACGAGCGCGGGTGGCGCCCCTGTTCCGTGGGGGGCGTCCGGGCTATCCTTCGCGCAACGCGATCCGGTGGTGCGCCGAGCCCGCCTCCCATCTCCTCGTGCCGTGACGTCAGCTCCCGTCCTTCACCCTCGCGC
>JADGGM010000160.1 GCA_019689955.1 Gemmatimonadaceae bacterium | reverse complement strand
GCCTGTCCCAGTATCAACGTGTGTATATCGTGCGTCCCTTCGTACGTATACACACTCTCCAGATTCTCCATGTGCCGCATCGCCGAGTACTCGGCCAGGATCCCATTCGCCCCCAGCAACCGTCTCGCCTCTCGTGCGATCTCCGTCGCCACGTTCACGTTGTTCCGCTTCGCCATGGACACCTGTTGCGGCGTGAACGTCCCCGCATCCTTGAGCCGTCCCAGGTGCAGCGCCAGCAGTTGCCCCTTCACGATCTCCGTCAGCATCTCCGCGAGCCGCGCCTGCTGGAGCTGGAACCCCGCGATCGGCCGTCCGAACATGACCCGGTTGCACGCGTACGACACCGCCTCCTCGTAGCACGCCATCGCCGCGCCCATCGCCCCCCAGGCGATCCCGTAGCGCGCCTGCGTGAGACACATGAGCGGACTCTTGAGCCCCCCGCTCTTCGGCAGGATCGCCTCCTTCGGGACCCGGACATCCTGGAGCACCAGCTCGCTCGTATCCGACGCCCGGAGCGAGAGCTTTCCCTTCTGGTCGCGCGCCGTGAACCCCGGCGTGTTCGTCGGCACCACGAACCCGCGGATCGACTTCTCGCTCTTGTCGTCGTTCGTCTTCGCCCAGATGATCGCCACGTGCGCCGTGGAGCCGTTCGTGATCCACATCTTCGCCCCGTTGATCACCCAGCTCCCGTCGGGCTGCTCGCGCGCCATCGTAATCATCCCCGCCGGGTTCGAGCCGTAGTCCGGCTCCGTGAGCCCGAAGCAGCCGATGATCTCCCCGTTCGCCATCTTCGGGAGGTAGTGGCGCTTCTGCTCCTCGCTCCCGAACGCGAAGATCGGGTACATGACCAGCGCCCCTTGCACCGACGCGAACGAGCGGACGCCGGAGTCTCCGCGCTCGAGCTCCTGCATGATGAGCCCGTACGCCACGTTGTTGAGCCCCGCGCACCCGTATTCCTCCGGGAGGTTGGCGCCGAAGACACCGAGCTGCGCCAGCTCGGGGATGAGCTCCTTCGGGAAGCGGCCCTGCACGTAGCAGTCGCCGATGATCGGGAGCACGCGGTCATCGACGAAGCGGCGGATGCTGTCGCGTACCGCGCGCTCCTCCTCGGAGAGCGCGGTGTCGAGGGCGAAGAAGTCGTTGGTCATGACCGAAAGGTACGCTCCGGCGCGGAGCGTGTCACGGGGAGAGGGGTAGCGGCGCCGCTCCCCGCCGTGCGCCTACTCCTGGCGTGCGGCGCGGAGGAGCAGCTCGTGGGGCGAGACCACGCGCCCCGCCTTGGCCGCGCGGAGCTCGCGGCGTGCGTGCGGCGCGATCCCGACCTCGATCGCCTTGGCGCGGAACGCCGCCCCGTGGTCGATCTCGTAGCCGGACTCCGCCTGCCACTGGTGCACCATCTCGTGGAGCAGCGTGTGGAGCGCCTCGGCCCAGCCGTGGCGGCGGATGTGCGCGCGGCTGATCGCGATTTCCGCCGGCTCCCCGTACGGCGAGGCCGCCGTGTACTGTCCGAGGCGCGAGCGCATGCGGCGTGAGATGCGGATCGGCACGGTGCTCAGCATCCCATTGAAGTAGCGGGCGTTGTACTCCGCGTGCCAGTACATGAGCTCGCGCACCAGCGCCTCGTCCTCCTCGTTCGTCCGCCCGGGGCGGCGTACGGGGGTGCGCAGCGGCGCGCGGATCGGGAAGCTGAGGATGATCCGTTGCGCCGCTCTCCGCTCGTGGCGCGTGCGGCCGCACACGAAGGCCACGATCGCCTCGAGGACCTCCGGCGTCGCGCCGAGGTACGCCTCGTGGATGCGCAGCTCTCGGCCGCTGAAGCTCACCATGACCGCGCGGTTGCGTGTGAGGCGGCAGCGTGTGATCCCCTTGAGCCCGAGCGCGCGCAGCCGCGCGAGCAACTGTTCCGCGTTCTGCGGTGGACCTTCGAAATCGAGCTGGAGCTGACACGGATCGCCGCGCAGCGTCGCACGCAACCACTTCATCATCGGGTGAAGCTCCGCACCGGACCAGGAATGAACGTGTTCTCGTGACCGGCCCAGATCAAGGTGGCCACGTCGATCCGGGTGGGAGCGAGCGTGATGATGTTGACCGACGACGGCCGCCCGCCGCGGGAGCGGTTGGAGACAGTCCCGGCCGTGGAGACGACCGTCCCCCGCCGCGTGTGCTCCACGTAGTGGATCGCCTCCTGGTGGTCGTGCCCGCAGAGGACGAGGTCGACGCCGAGGTCGGCGAATGCGCCGAGCGCGCGTTTCGTGTTCACGAGCCCGTGGCGCTGCGACAGCTCCCCCTTGAGCGGGTTGTGGTGCATGACGATCACCCGCAGGTCGTCGGGGGGGGAGGCCTCGAACGCGGCCCGGGCCCGCTCGATCTGCGCGCACCCCAGCGCCCCCACCACGCCGATATCGCGCACGTTCCAGGTCAGCGTATAGGGCATGACCCCGTGCGCCGTGTTGAGCCCGACGAACGTCGCGCCCGGCACGTGGAGGGTGGGCTCGAGCTCCGGGGAGACATAGCGCCGGTACCCCGCGTAGAGCGCCGCGCGCTTCCCGAGCCCGACCGGGGCGCGCCACCACTTCACGTCGTGGTTCCCCGGGACCACGATCGTGCGGCTCCCGCGCTGCGCGGCGCGGCGCACCGCGCGCGCGCGGAGGAGCTCCCCCGCGCGCGCCCGCTGTGACACGTCCCCCGAGACCGCCACCACGTCGAACCTCCGCTCCTGGATCATCGCCTCGATCGCGTCGATCTGCTCCGGCACGGCGGGCGTGCCGAAGTGCAGGTCGGAGACGTGGAGGACGGTGATCACCCCAGCCTCGCGATCACCGCGTCGGCGAGCTCGTGCGTGGTCGCCGTGCCGCCCAGGTCGCGCGTCACCGTCTTCCCCTCGCGCACCACCGCTTCCAGCGCGTGCCGGATGCGCCTCGCGCAGGCTTCGTGCCCGAGGTGCTCGAGCATCATGCAAGCCGCCAGGATGAGCGCGCCAGGGTTCGCGATCCCCTGCCCGGCGATGTCGGGAGCGGTCCCGTGCACGGCCTCGAAGATCGACGCCCCCTCCCCGATGTTCGCCCCCGGCGCCAGGCCGAGCCCGCCCACCAGGCCGGCGATCTCGTCGGAGAGGATGTCGCCGAACATGTTCGTCGTCACGATCATGTCGAACGCTTCGGGCTTGAGGATGAGCTGCATCGCCATCGCGTCGATGATCCGCTCCTCGAACGCGACGCGCCCCGCGTACTCCTTGGCGATGCGGCGGCCGGTCTCGAGGAAGAGCCCCTGCGAGAGCTTGAGGATGTTCGCCTTGTGCACGAGCGTAAGCTTCTTCCGCCCGTGCTTCACCGCGTAGTCGAACGCGAAGCGGATCACCCGCTCCGAGCCCGCGCGCGTGATGATCGCCGCCGACTCCGCGGCCGCGTGGTCGTCGTTCCCGATCTTGATGTAGTGCTCCACGCCGCTGTAGAGCCCTTCCGTGTTCTCGCGCACGAGGACGATGTCCACGTGCTCGAAGCGTCCGCCGGGACGGATGGTGTAGGCGGGGCGCACGTTGGCGTACAGATCGAACCGCATGCGGAGCGCGACGTTCACGCTCCGGTACCCGCCGCCGACGGGGGTCTCGAGGGGGCCCTTGAGCGCGACGCGCGTGCGCGCGATGGAGTCGAGGGTGGCGGCGGGGATCGGGTCGCCATGCGCGGCGACGGCGGCCATCCCGGCCAGTTGCCGGTCCCACGCGATGTCGACGCCGGCCCGCTCGAGGATCCGGACCGTGGCGTCGGTGATCTCCGGGCCGATGCCGTCGCCCGGGATCAGGGTGACTGGAATGGACATATGCTCCAGCGGCCCTACCGGGCCGCGACGAGATCTGCGATGTGCTCGGCGGCGCTGGCCGCGAGCGCGGGCGAAAAGGACGTTGTCGGATCGCTCGCCACGTCGGCCGCCCACACGATGTGCGAGCGGCGCGCGTCGAGCAGGACGAGGTGGATCACCGCGCGCCCTCCCTCCTTCCCCTCACCGGCGGGCTCAAAGCGGATCTCCACGGGAAACAGCACGTACTGCGTGTTCTCCTGCAGCGCGATGATCGTGCGGACCTGCGAGGCGAACGGCTCCGGGAGCTGCTCCGGCACGCGCCGCATGGGCGGGCGGAGCCACTCCGCGGCCAGGTCGTGCGGGTCCGCGGCGTAGCCGGGGTTCCGCTTGGCCGCGGCCACGAGGCGCGGGGGGAAGACCCAGAGCCGCTTCACCCCGCGGTCGCCGAGCGCGAAGGCGATCTCGCCGTCCACCTCATCGAGGTACCCTCGCACGTCGCTGATCTGCGCCGCCCACCCCATCGGGTCGCCGGGGCGGAGATAGTGGGTCGGGAGCACGACCACCGCGCGCGCGGCGTACGCCGCGAGGGGTCGCGCGGGGAGCGGAGCGGGCTGGTTGTGGGATGTGCTCTGTGCGCCGGCGCATCCGGCCGCCAGGAGCAGCGCGGCGGCCGCGAATGGAACGGTGCGTCTCACGAAGTGCGTCCCTCGAAGGTTGCCAAAAGTTAGTCGCCCCGGCGGGCGGACGGCAGGGCGCCCTTGTCATTCCCCAGACCCCGCCGCACTTTCGACCCATGCGCCGAGCACTTTCCACCCTGCTCTGGATCGCCATCTCCTGCGCCGGCGCCGGGGCGCTGGCCTGGCTGGCGCTCTCGCGCGGCGAGACGGTGAACGCCGCTTGGCTCCTCACGGCCGCCCTCTGCACCTTCGCGGTCGGCTACCGGTTCTACAGCAAGTTCATCGCGGCGCGCGTCTTCGCGCTCGACGCCGCGCGCGCCACCCCCGCCGTCCGCCTCGACGACGGCCGCGATTACGTCCCCACGAACCGGTGGATCGTCTTCGGCCACCACTTCGCGGCCATCGCCGGCCCGGGGCCCCTCGTCGGCCCCACCCTCGCCGCGCAGTTCGGGTTCCTGCCGGGGGCGCTCTGGATCATCGTCGGCGTGGTGCTCGGCGGCGCGGTCCAGGACTTCGTGATCCTCGCCGCCTCGGTGCGCCGCGACGGCCGCACCCTCGGCCAGATGGCGAAGGACGAGATCGGGCCCGTCGCCGGCTTCACCGCCCTCGTCGCCGTGCTCGGGATCATGATCGTCCTCATCTCCGTGCTCGCCCTCGTGGTCGTGAACGCGCTCAAGGCCAGCCCCTGGGGCACCGTGACCATCGCGCTCACCATCCCGATCGCGATCCTCATGGGCGGGTACCTCCGCTGGCTCCGCCCCGGGCGCGTCCTCGAGGCCACGCTCCTGGGCCTCGTCCTCCTCGTCCTCGCGCTCTACGCCGGGAAGTGGGTCGCCGCCGACCCCGCGCTCGCCGCGCGCTTCACCCTCAGCGGCACCACGCTGGCGTGGATCGTCATGGCGTACGGCTTCACGGCCTCGGTGCTCCCCGTCTGGCTCCTCCTCGCGCCGCGCGACTATCTCTCCGCGTTCGTGAAGATCGGCGTGGTCATCGCGCTCGCGCTCGGGATCCTGCTCGTCCTCCCGCCGCTCGCCATGCCGTCGCTCACGCGCTTCGTCGACGGCACGGGGCCGATCTTCGCCGGGAAGGTCTTCCCCTTCGCCTTCATCACGATCGCCTGCGGCGCGATCTCGGGGTTCCACGCGCTCATCGCCTCGGGCACCACCCCCAAGCTCCTCGAGCGCGAGACCGACGCGCGCCCGGTGGGGTACGCGGGGATGCTCATGGAGGCGCTCGTCGGGGTGATGGCGCTCATCGCGGCGTGCGTGCTCACGCCGGGCGTGTACTTCGCGATCAACGCCCCCGCCGCGCTCCTCGGCACGACGCCGGAAAGCGCGGCGCAGGCGGTGGCGCACTGGGGGTTCACGCTCGACCCGAGCACGATGCGCGATCTCGCGGCGCAGGTGGGGGAGCAGACGCTCCTCTCGCGCACCGGCGGCGCGCCGAGCCTCGCGGTCGGGATGGCGCACCTCTTCTCACGCGTCCTCGGCGGCTCCGGCGCGCTCGCGCTCTGGTATCACTTCGCGATCATGTTCGAGGCGCTGTTCATCCTCACCACGCTCGACGCCGGGACGCGCGTGGGGCGCTTCATGCTCCAGGACCTCGGGCGGCACGTGTGGGCGCCGTTCGGCCGGGTGTCGTGGTATCCGGCGGTGGTGCTCTCCAGCGCGATCTTCGTGGCCATGTGGGGACACTTCCTGTACCAGGGGGTGACGGACCCGCTGGGCGGGATCAACTCGCTCTGGCCGCTCTTCGGGATCTCGAACCAGCTCCTCGCCGCCGTCGCGCTCTGTGTGGGGACGACGGTGATCATCAAGATGGGGAAGGCGCGCTACGCGTGGGTGACGCTCGTGCCGCTGGCGTGGCTCGCGGTGGTGACGCTCTCGGCCGGGTGGGAGAAGATCTTCGCCGCCGACCCGCGCCTCGGCTTCCTCGCGCACGCGCGCATGCTCGGCGCGCAGGTGGCCGCGGGGACGCTCCCCGCGGGGGCGCACACGCCGGCGCAGGCGGCGCGCATGATCTTCAACGACCGCCTGGATGCCGCCGTGGCCGCGTTCTTCATGATCGCGGTGATCGTGATCCTCGCCGCATCGGCGCGCGAGTGGCTGCTCGTCCTGCGCGGCCGCAAGCCCGCCGTCTCGACCGAAGTGCCGTTCCAGCCCGTCCCCGCAGCGGTCGCAGGGGATTGAGGGGCGGAGGAGCGCCACCGTCGTTCACCATTCGACGCGCGCGCGGGGCGGACGCGGCCGATGTCCCCCGCGGGCGACGAGCGCGCCCGCCCCCGCCCGTTCCGCCCCACAGCGCCGCGCCACGCATCCGCGTAACACCCGTAGCGAGCCGCATTCGATGAGCCTCTCTTCTTCG
>JADGGM010000159.1 GCA_019689955.1 Gemmatimonadaceae bacterium | reverse complement strand
GGATCGGCGTCCCTCCGTTGGCGACTTCGACGTCCGCGGGGGGGGTGGATGCGCCCTCCCGCGCGCCCCGGTGCGCCCCGGTGCGCGGCGGCTCCGGCGGCCCGTGGATCGGGCGCTCGCGGAGGCGTGGGTAGTTGTGCACGTAGTCCCACACGCGCGAGATCAGCTCCACCGACTCCTCGTGCTCCGAGTCGAGACGCCGGCCGAACTCCGTGCGCGCTTCCTCGAGCCGCCGCGCGAGCTCCTCGGCGCGCCCGCGGTGCAGCTCGACCTCGCGGACCGCCGCGTCGCGCTCCGCGCACGCGAGCGCGTACTGCTCGCGGAGCGTGCTCACGAAGGAGCGGAGGGAGCTCTGCTTCTCGGCGTTGGCGTGACGCTCCGCGGACAGCTCCGACTCCAGGCGCAGCCGCTCATCTTCGAGCGCGGAGATCCGGCGGTTCAGCTCCGTGCGCATCTCCGCCGCCGCGGCGCGCTCGGACCGCAGCTCCTCCGAGGTCCGCTCGAGGAGGGAACGCACGCTCGCCAGATCCGCCTCCAGCCGCGCGACGGTGCGCGACGTCGTCTCGCGCGCCGAGGCCAGCTCCGCGCGCAGATTGAGCGCGCTCTCCTGGGCCGCGGCCAGCTCGGCGGCGCTCGCCGCGCGGCGCGCCGCGTTCTCCTGCCGCTCACTGTCGAGCGCCGCGTTCAGCCGCAGCTCCGCCTCGCGCGCGGCCGCGCGCACCGAGTCGACCGTCGATTGCAGCTCGGTGATCGTGCGCCGCGCCGCCTCGAGCTGCGCCGCGAGCGCCATGCGATCCTTGCGCAGCGTGTCGAGCTCGCGCAGGTGCTCCGCCTGCCGCTTGAGGCGCACCGCGTGCTCCTTCACCGCGCCCTTGAGCCGATCGATCGACCCGTCGCGCCGCCGCAGATGCAGCAGGTGCTCGCGGCGCAGCACCACGATCCGAAACCGTGCGACCACGGACGCGACCAGCGCGCCCACCGCCACGCCCGCGAGGGCCCAGATGATCACGTTCGGTGTAGGCAGGACGACACCCAATGGCTCGAACCTCGGCATTCGATGCGGATACGGCCCCCGTTGGCCAGTGCGCAACGTCGCGCACGTTCCCGGCACGCCACTCGATGACGCGACAAAATGATACAGCGTCGCTCCGTGAGGAGGGCGCTGCCGACCGGCCCCGTGTGCAAGCCGCGCGCCCGTAGCGGCACGTTCTCGCCCACAGGTAATTCGCTATGGTGCAACACCTTACATCTCAAGCCCGGCAGGCGTGGCACCGATGCATCAAAAGTCTGCCCCATTCGATGTCGAGCGCGCGCCACTCCCGGCTCGGGGGGTGCGCCCCGGAGCACTGTCCTCTCCCGCCGCGCGGCGGCGCCACGCTGTGTCGTCACTGCCCTAAGATAGCGCGTCCGCGCGGTTTCGACCGCCCCGATTGGCACGAATTGCTCCAGTCCCGACAGGTGACTGTCGGATCGCCGTTGGCGTCCACTTCAGTATGAGAGTGAACCGGCTCAAGCCCCACTGGACCACGGCGAAGAAGCTGACCACCGCCGTCATCTCCACCGCAGCCGCGCTCGTTTCCGTTCTCTCGTACGCACGCTCGTATGGCTTCTGGGGTGACGAGACCCCGATGCGTCTGACGGTCGCCGATCTCTCGGTCGCGCGCGTGGAGCTCCTCCCCGAGGCCGACACGGCGCGCGCGATCGGCGACACGCTCCGTCTCGCGGCGCGCGTCACCGACAAGCACGGCACGGTGCTCCTCGGCGCGACGATGCTCTGGAGCAGCGCGAACCCCGAGATCGCCTCCGTGGACGGCGAAGGGACGGTCGTCGCGCGCGGCGCCGGCACGACGGTCGTGCTCGTGAGCGTGCGCGATCACGTCGCCCGCTCGATCGTCACGGTGCTCCCGCGCGTGGCGCACGTGCACGTGCTGGTCGACAGCACGCTGCACCTCCGCGAGGGAGATACGCGCCGCATCGCCGCACGCGCGACCGACGCGCACGGCTACGTGATCCCGCGCCGCCCGGCCGTGTGGCGCGTGGCCGACACGACCGTCGCGACGATCGACAGCACGGGTCTCATCACCGCGCTCGCGACGGGGCGCACGACGATCACGGCGACGATCGACGGTGTCGCCGCACAGGCCGACATGGAGGTGACCCCGGCGCTCGGTGCGCTCGAGCTCGTGGCGGGGGACCACCAGCGCGCGCGGGTGCACACGCCGCTCCCGAGCCGCGTGGTCGTGCGCCTGGTCTCGCGCCGAGGGAAGCCCGTGCCGGGCGTGGTGCTGCGCCCGGCGGTCGCGGATGGTGAGGGGACGGCCGAGCCCGCGGCGCCGGTCACCGACGCGCACGGGGAAGCGTTCTTCGCCTGGACGCTCGGCGGCCGCCCCGGGCGTCAGCGGCTCGTGGTGCGCGCCGATGGGCTCGACAGCGCGCTCACGCTCGACGCCGAGGCCGACCCCGCGGCGGCCGACACGCACATCAGCGTGGTGAGCGATCCGCCGGTCGCGCACGTGGGCGAGCTGGTGCCGCACGGCGTCACCGTGCGCCTCACCGACTCGCTCGGCGTGCCGCTCGCCGGGGTGCCGGTGGCGTGGTCGACCCCCGCGGGGGGAGAGATCACCGGGCTCGCGGCGCGCACGGACTCGCTCGGCGAAGCGCGCGCGCAGTGGCGGCTCGGGCCCAAGAGCGGTCCGCAAGGCGCGTATCTCCAGGTGGGGAGCGGGCGCACGATCCCGCCCTTCCCGATCACCGCCATCGCGCTCGCGGGGGCGCCGGTCGCCATCACGGTGGTGAGCGGCGATGCGCAACGCGGCGTGGTGGGCGCACCGCTCACGCGCCCGGTCGTCATCCGCGTGACCGACCGCGGCGGGAACGGCGTGTTCGGCGCAACGGTGCGCTGGGCCCCGGCGAGCGGCGAGGTCCCCGACAGCGTCGTGACGACCGACTCCGCGGGGCGCGCGCTCGTGCACTGGACCCTCGGCCGCACGGCCGGCGCGCAGCACATGCGCGTGCACGTGGCGGGGCTCTCCCGGTCGGTGGTGCTCTCCGCGACCGCGCGCCCGCTCGGCGCGGCGAACGTGGCGTTCCTCGACGCACCGAGCGAGGGGACGGCGGGGCACCCGCTCGCCAAGCCGATTCGCGTGCAGGTCACCGACGCGTACGGCAACCCCGTGGAAAAGGTGCTCGTGGTCTTCACCGCGCACAGTGGGAGCGCGACGCCCACGCGCGTGATGACCGACGCGCACGGGGTGGCGAGCACGCGCTGGACGCTTGGCAGCAAGCCGGGCGAACAGTCGCTCTCGGCGAGCGTGCGCGGCGCCGAGGCGAGGGGGCGGCTCACCGTCGACGCGCTCCCCGCGACGAGGCGCCGGGCGCGCGAGTAGCACGCCCGGCGCGGCCGTTCACCCCCTCGTGCGCTCCGGCCGCCGGAGCCGTTGCGCGTCCGACGCGGCGCGGAGCGTCTCGCGCGCCCGGTCGGTGATCGCGCCGAGCCTCGTTTCCACCCCGCCCATGATCGCGAGGCCGGTCACGCGCACCGTCACCTGCGAAGGAGACTGGACCCGCGCATCGCCGGCATTGACCGTGAACCCGCCGAGGAACGCGCTCCCCATGCTCTCGACACGCACCCCCGGCGGCACGATGATCACGACCCCGCCCATGACCGCGTACACCTCGATCTCCGAGACGCCCGGCGCCAGGACGGCGTCGCGGAGGTCGAGCTGCGCGCCCCCCAGCACGGCGATCACCTTGAGGTGGCGGGGGAGCACCCATCCGCCGGTCCGCTGATCGCCGCTCAGGATCGCGGTGATCACGCCGCGTGCTGGGACATCGTGCGCGGGCGCGAGCATCGGCGCGCCGGTGTCGAACGCCTCGCGGTCGAGCGGGGGGAGATCGCTCAGGATCGCCTCGAGCTGCGCGACCGACTCGGCCTTGTACGCGCGGTCGAGCCGCGCCTCGAGCTCCTGCACGGGGATGTTGTCGCGCGCGAAGTGAATGCACAGCACCTGCACCACGCGCTCGCGGTCCCCCGTGGTCGGCACCACCGTGGGAGAGACGGGGAGATCGGGAGTCATCGGACACGCCCCAGTGTATCGTGCGGCCAGCTCGTGACGATGATCTGCTGCGTCAGCTTGCGCCCACCCACCTCAAGACGGGCCACGTACGTCCCGGGTTCCACCCGCTTGAGGTCGGCTGCAGAGGTCGGGCCACCGAGCTCGCGCGGACGCGGCTTGTCGCGCGTGAGATCCCAGGTCACGTGCTGCAACCCGGCGTAGCCCGGCGCCTTGATGGTCTTCAGCGTGTCCCCCGCCGCCGACAAGATGCGGAGGTCGACCGTCCCCGACTGCGCGTCACGAAGATAGTACGTGATCGACGCGCCGCGCGGCGGGTTGGGCGCCACGAAGGGGCGGCTCCCGAAGCTGGGGTACGTGTCCGAGTACCGGTACTGCAGCGCCGGCGGCACGGCGAAGAGGTGCACGCGCTCGGCGAGGAGCGTGTCGGTCATCTCCTCGAGCGGGCCGACGTTCGCGATCCAGATGCCGCGCCCGTGCGTGGCGAGCACGAGGTCGTGCATGCGGTACGACATCGCGATCTTCTCGACCGGCACGGGCGGGAGGTTCTTCCCGAACCGGTGCCACGATCCCCCGCCGTCGACGCTCACGCACACGCCGAACGCCGTCCCCACCCAGAGGAGCCGCGGGTTCACGGGGTCCTCGAAGATCGTGTAGCTCCCGCCATCGGCCGGGAGCCCGGCCGCGATCGCGGTCCACGTCTTCCCGAAGTCGGTGGTCCGGTAGACGTAGGGGCGATAGTCGTCGCGGTGGTGGCAGTCGTAGGTGAGGTACGCCGCGCCGTCCGCGTAGCGCGACGCGACGATCGTGGAGACGAAGCACGTCGTCGGCGCGCCGCGGGGGAAGTTGGCGGTCACGTTCGTCCACGTTGCGCCGCTGTCGCGCGTCACCCAGACGAGGCCGTCGTCGCTCCCGGTCCACAGGATCCGCCCGGTCCGCGGGCTCTCGGCGATGGAGAAGAGCGCGTGATACGACGTGCTCCCTTCCTCGAGCGCGGGGTGCGCGCGGTCGGCGCGCGTCATGTCGGGGCCGAGGATCTCCCAGTCGTCGCCGCGGTGCGTGAGGCGGAAGAAGCGGTTGGCGCCGACGTACAGCACGGTCGGGTCGTGCTGCGACAGGAGCATGGGAGCGGTCCACCCCCAACGCAGCTCGTAGCCGCTCTCGGCGCCGGCATCCAGCATCATTGGTTTGATCTCGTCGCGCTTCCACGTGCGCAGGTCGAGGCGCGACATGGAGCCGAACTGCCACTCCGAGTACACGGTGAAGGGATCGTTCCAGGGGATCTGCACCCACATGCCGTCTCCGCCGTTCACGCTGTACCAGTCGGCATCGGTGACGCCGAGCGAGTCGCGGGTCGCGCTCGGCCCGCACCACACGCCGTTGTCCTGCAGCCCGCCGCACACCTGGTACGGGGTCTGCGAGCTGTCCACGATCACGGTGTAGAACTGCCCGACCGGGATCTCCATGTGCGCCCACGCGCGCCCGCGGTCGAGCGTGGCGTACACGCCGCCGTCGTTGCCGAGCAGCATGTGCTCGGGGTCGGCGGGATCGATCCAGAGCGCGTGGTTGTCCACGTGGACGAGGTGCAGCGAGTCGCGCTCGAACGTCTTGCCGCCGTCCTTGGACTCGAGCAGCGGGGAGGCGAGCACGTAGACGTGATCGCTCGACGTCGGGTCGACGACGATCGCGTCGTAGTAGTAGTGCGGCACGGCCTGGAGGTCGTTCACCTGGGTCCAGGTGCTCCCGCCGTCGTTGGAGCGGAACACGCCGCCGTAGCGTCCTTGCAGCGGGTCGGTGATCCCGCGGTCCACCTCGATCATCGCGTAGACCACGTTGGGCTCGCGCGCCGAGATGGCGAGGCCGATGCGCCCCATGCGGCTGGTGGGGAGCCCGGTGTGGCGCGCGGGGTCGGTGAGCTTGACCCACGTGCGGCCGCCGTCGGTGGTCTTGTAGATCCCGCTCCCGGCGCCGACGCCCTCCATGCGCGAGCCGCCCCAGCGCACGCGGTGCCACGCGGCGGCGTAGAGCACCTGCGGGTTCGACGGGTCCATCGCGAGGTCGACGAAGCCGGTGCTGTCGTCGACGAACAGCACCTTCTGCCAGGTGACGCCGCCGTCGGTCGTCTTGTAGACGCCGCGCTCCTTGTTGGGGCCCCAGAGGTGGCCGAGCGCGGCGACGTAGACGGTGTTCGGGTCGTGCGGGTCGATCACGATCCGGCCGATGGCACGCGTGTCGGTGAGCCCCATGTGCTTCCAGGTGCGCCCGCCGTCGGTCGACTTGTGAACACCGTTCCCCCAAGCCTGCGAGCGAAGGCTGTTCCGCTCCCCGGTCCCCACCCACACGGTGTTCGTGTCCGACGGTGCGACGGCGATGTCGCCGATCGTCTGCACGCCGAGGCTGTCGCCGATCGCGCGCCAGGTGATCCCGCCGTTGGTCGTCTTCCAGACACCGCCCCCCGCGGTGCCGACGTAGAACGTCTTGCGGTACGGTGTCGGCACGGCGAACGCGGTGACGCGTCCGCTGTACGCGGCGGGGCCGATGTTCCGGAAGGTGAAGCTCCGGAGAAAGCGCGTGAGCGGATCCGCGGGCTGGGTGGGGTGCGTGGTGTCGGCGCGTGCGGGGCGCGGGCTGGTCGTGCGCCGGCGCGCACTGCGCTGGGCAGCAAGCGGCGAGGCGATCGCAGCGACGATGAGCGCGCCCGCGGCGGCGCGGATGAGCGAGGTGGTGGGGCGAACGATGGGCATGAGCGGTGGTGGCGGGGTCCGTTG
>JADGGM010000158.1 GCA_019689955.1 Gemmatimonadaceae bacterium | reverse complement strand
TGTTTATAAGTCAGCGGCCCCATGTCGCGCAGCTCGGGCCAGAGCTGTGCGACGAGGAGGACGATCAGGATCGTCATGATCCCGCCCCCCACCACCGAGGCCACGGGCCCGAAGAGCGCCGCCGTGGCGCCCGACTCGAACCCTCCCAGCTCGTTCGACGTGTCGATGAACACCCCATTCACCGCCGACACGCGACCGCGCATCGCGTCCGGCGTTCGCACCTGGACGAGGGTGTGGCGGACGACGACGCTGATGTTGTCGAGCGCTCCGAGGAGGAGGAGCATGAACATGGAGAGTGGGAACGAGCGTGACAGCCCGAAGATGATGGTGGCGATCCCGAAGCCGGCGACGGCCCAGAGGAGGCTGCGTCCTGCGCGTTGCATGGGGGCGCGGTGGGTGAGGATGACGGCCATGAGGAGCGCGCCCATCGACGGCGCGGCGCGGAGCCATCCGAACCCTGCGGGGCCGACGTGGAGGATGTCTTTCGCGAACACGGGGAGGAGCATCGTCGCGCCGCCGAAGAGGACCGCGAACAGGTCGAGGGTGATCGCGGCGAGGATGACCTTGGTGCGCCAGACGAACCCGATCCCGGCGAGGAGGCTCTGGAGCGTCATTCCCTTGTGTGTGCGTTCGACCGGTCGGCCGCGCACGCCGAGTATGTACATGAAGAACGCGAGGGAGAGGACGGCATCGATGATGTAGACCGGTCCGGCGTGGTGTCGGATCCCGATCACCGCCCCCCCGAGCGCGGGTCCGGCGACGGAGGCGATCTGGAACGCGCTGCTGTTCCAGGTGACGGCGTTGGCGAAGTCTGCGAGTGGGACGAGTTGTGGGAGGAGCGCGGAGGTGGCTGGGCGGTTGAACGCGAGGGCGATCCCGATGGCGAACAGGCAGACGTACATGAGCGCCACGGGCCCTCGCGTGAACGAGAGCCAAGCGAGGGCGAGGGAGCCGGCGGTGAGCACGACCTGAGTGACCAGGATGATTCGCCGTCGGTCCAGCCGGTCCGCGGCGTGTCCGGCCGGGAGGGCGAGGGCGATGATCGGCACCACGAGGACGAGCCCGACGAGGCCGAGTGCGAAGGACGAGTGTGTGCGGTCGTACAGCTCCCATCCGATCGCCACATCGAGCATCTGTTGTCCCATCGTGGCCAGGAGCCGGCCGATGAGAAAGCGCCGGAAGTCGCGGAAGCCTAGCGCGGCGTACGGGTCGTGCGATCGCACCGACAACGGCGTTCGATCTCCGTGAGCAGGGCGGCGAAAGGTACCCGGTCGCGCGGTGCTACGAAAGCGTGAGGAGCTCCGCGACGCGCATTCGGAACCCGGGGAGGGCGTTCCCTCCGTCGGCCACATCGTCGGGGCCGAGCACTGCTGGGGCGGTGTCGGGGCGGAGCACGGTCACCGTTCGTCCGAGCGGATCGGCGATCCACACGATCTGGGTTCCGGCGTCGAGGTAGCTCTGCCCTTTCCGCAGCGTCGCCTTCTTGGAGTCGTTGGGCGACAGGACTTCCACCGCGAGGTCCGGGCTCCCGTGCCAGAAGCCGGACGGGATACCCTGCTCCGCGATGCGTTCCTGCCGGATGAACCCCACGTCGGGTACCCGTACCGTATCGGGATTCTCCTCCAGCAGGTAGCCGCCATCGGCGACCGTGGTCACGCCGAGCCCGTGCTCGGTGGCATACGCCTGAACGCGCATCGCGATGGCCCGCACCAGCGCCGAGTGCTCGAACCCTGCAGGCTCGCGGACCACCAACTCCCCGCGCACCAACTCGTCGAGCTTCCCAACCTCCGGCATGTGCAGAATCTCATCCGCCGTATACGACCGTGGAACCGGCATCACCCCTCCCCGAAAGTAGTCGCGCCAAGTCTACACGACCTTCGAGGAGGGGGTGTCATCATTCCATTGCATGCCGTACGGTTCGACCGCAGGGTGCGTGGGCGCTACTGGCCCGTGTACGTCACGCGCCAGATCCGCCCGGCTCGGTCGTCGGTCACGTAGAGCGAGCCGTCGGGGCCTTGGGCGAGCCCTGCGGGGCGGTGCGCGGCGTCGCCGCGGGATGCGCCGCTCCCGCCAAAGCCGTTGATGAAGGTCTCATACGCGCCACTTGGCGTGCCGTTCTTCATCGGCACGAACACCACGCGGTACCCCGCTTGTGGCTCGGGCGCGCGGTTCCACGAGCCGTGGAAGGCGATGAACACGCCGCCGCGATGCTTCGCCGGGAATGCGGTGCCCGTGTAGAAGATCGCCGCCATCGGCGCCCAATGCCCGGGGAAGTACGCGATCGGCGCCTTCTTCTGCGCGCACTGCCCCACCTTCTTCCCGTCGCCGCCGTACTCCGGCGCGAGCACGAGGCGCTTGGCGTCCACGCTGAAGTAGCAGTACGGCCACCCGAAGTCGTCGCCGGCGTTCACCTGCACCAACTCCTCCGCCGGGTTCTCCGCGCCTTGCTGGGCGTCGTAGTGCTCCGGCCAGTTCTGGTAGAGCTGGTCACGCCCGTGCTGCGTGGCGTACAGCTTTCCGTCGATCGGGCTCACGGTGAGCCCCATCGCGTTGCGAATCCCGGTCGCGAAGTGCTGACCAGTTGCCTGCGTCTGCCCGGGCTTGTTCGCGTCGAACTTCCAGATCCCCGCGCGCGTGGCCAGCTCGGTGCACGGGTTGTGGCCGGGAGAGCCTTTCGCGCGATCCTGCTCCTGGCACGAGTTCGTCGCCGAGCCGACGTTCACGTAGAGCGCGCCGCTGCTGTCGAAGGTGAAGTTCCGCGCCTCGTGCCCTCCGGTCGGGAGGTCGACGACGATTGCCTCCGCCGGCCCCGACGGGGTGAGGCTCCCCGCGTGGAGCGGGTAACGCACGATGCGCGAGCGCTCGTCGCTGTAGAGATAGCCGCGGTACACCCCGATCCCCGTGCCGCCGGCTGCGCCGAAGCGTGCGGAGGTGTCCGCGACCCCGTCGTGGTTCAGGTCGCGCAGCGCGACGATCCCGCCGCTCCCGCCGCCGCGCCGGCGCAAGGCCAGGAGCTGGACGAAGACGTCGCCGTTCGGGGCCACGGCGATGTGCCGCGGGGCGCCGACGGAATCGGCGAAGATCGTCGCACAGAAGCCGGCCGGGAGCTCGAGCGACGGGTCGCTGTGCGGGCAGGCGTGCGGTGCTTCGCCGGTGCTCTCCGAGCGCACCGTGCTGTCCGACCCTTCCGCCCGGCGCGCGGTGCTCTGGCCGCGATCGCTGCAGGCAATGGCACCAATGAGCAGGAGCGCGACTCCGGCGCGCGCTCCGAAGGACCGATCGACGATAGGAAAGGTCATCCCCTCCTCCCGAAGGTGGCATGGATCGCCGCACGAGGCCGCTTGGGGCTCGTGCGTCTGCGCAGCCCAGAGTTATACATGCGCGCATCGGGCTCGGCTAGGTGCGGCACGACGTCGGTTGTCTCCCCCTTGATGCCGCCGAGCCATCGACAGTAGCCTTACAACGCCTGGTTCCTCCTCGTCGCTCCCATACGAGGTCAACCGTACGCACTTGGTCTCGCATGGTCCCTTCGCCGCACCTGCATCGGAACGCAGTGGACGCACGCGCCGAGCCCGTCCTCGGGCCCATGTGGCTGAGCGCGACGGAGCTGCTGGACGCGCTGCCGGATCCGCTGTTCGTCGTCGATCGGGCGTGGCAGATCGTGTACGTGAACGATCGCGCGCTGGAGCTGTGGCGCATGCCGCGCGCCTCGCTCATCGGGCGGAACCACTGGGAGATGTTCCCCGATGCGGTCGGGACCCCTGCCTGGCGTGAGCTGCACCGCTCCATGGCCACCCGCACGCCGATCGAGCTCGAGACGCGCTCGGTGGTGCTGGGGGAGTGGATCGAGGTGCGCACGTTCCCCATGCGCGAGGGGCTCCTCGTCCACTTCCGCGAGATCACGCAGCGCAAGCGGCAGGAAGAAGAGCTGGCGCACGTGGCCGAGCTCGCACGCCAGACCGCGGTCCAGGCGACGACGCTGCAACGGCTCACCGCGGCACTCTCGAGCGCGCTGAGCGAGGAACGGGTGAGCGCGATCGTGCTCGAGCAGGCGCTCCCGGCGTTCAACGCGGCGGCGGGTGACGTGGTGCTGCTCACGGAGGACGGCACGGAGTTCCGCGCGCTCTGCTGGATCGGCTACCCCGAGAAGGTCGTGGAGCCGTGGATGCGCTACCCGATCGACTCCGGCACGCCGGCAGGGGACGTGATCCGCGGGGGGGCGCCGGTGTTCATGGAGTCGATCGCCGAGTGGGAGCGCCGCTACCCGCGCGTGGCGCCGATCATCCGCGCGCACGGGCTCTCGGCGTACGCAGGGCTCCCGCTGGTCTTCGAGGGGAAGGCGCGCGGGGTGGTGAGCTTCAACTTCCCCGACGCACGCACCTTCTCGGCGAAGGACCGGGACATGCTCCTCGCCTTCGCCAGCCAGTGCGCACAGGCGCTCGAGCGCGCGCGCTTGTTCGAGGCCGAGCAGGGCGCTCGCGCCGAAGCGGAGGCCGCCAACCGCGCGAAGAGCGACTTCCTCGCCGTGATGAGCCACGAGCTCCGCACGCCCCTCACCGCGATCATCGGCTACCAGGAGCTCCTCGCCGACGGCGTGAGCGGGCCGGTGAACGAGGTCCAGCTCCAGCAGCTCGAGCGGATCAAGGCGAGCGCGCTGCATCTCCTGCAGCTCATCGAGGAGCTGCTCACCTTCTCGCGCATCGAGGCGGGGCGCGAGGCGGCGCAGCCGGTCCCGGTGATGGTGGAATCGATCCTCGACGAGGCGGTGACGCTCATCGCTCCGCTCGCGGCCGCCAAACGCCTCACCCTCCTCACGCACTCCCCCGACCGCCGGGTCACGATCACGACCGACCCCGGCAAGCTGCGTCAGGTGCTGGTGAACCTGCTCTCCAACGCGGTGAAGTTCACCGAGCGCGGCACGGTTACGCTGCGCTCGGCGGTGGAAGGGGACGCGGTCGTCTTCACGGTGCGCGACACGGGGATCGGGATCCCCCCCGAGCACCGCGAGCGGATCTTCGAGCCGTTCTGGCAGATCGAGCAGCAGCCCACGCGCCGCGTCGGGGGGACGGGGCTGGGCTTGAGCGTCTCCCGCGCCCTCGTGCGCCTCCTCGGCGGCGAGATCACCGTCGCGAGCACGGTGGGCGAGGGGAGCACGTTCACGGTGCGGCTGCCGATCGCGATGGGCGAGGGATCGCCGGCTCGCGCCTGACGCGCGCCGCGGCGCGCGTGGCCAGCCGGATCCCGAACAGCGCGGCGAAGAGGATCGCGAAGCCGAGCGGGTCGGTCACGTCCTTCTTCACCGCCCACCAGTAGTGCACCACCCCGCACACGGCGATGACGTACACCAGGCGGTGCAGCCGATTCCACCGCGTGCCGCCGAGCCGGCGGATCCACCCCCGCGTCGACGTGACCGCCAGCGGGACGAGCAGGAGGAACCCCGTCATCCCCACCGTCACGTACGGATGCTTCACGACGTCGTGGAGCATCGCGTGCACGTCGAACGCGTAGTCCACCGCCGCGTACATCGAGAGGTGGATGCACGCGTACGCGAAGGTGAAGAGCCCGAGCATCCGCCGGTACTTGATGAGCCAGCTCCAGCCGAGGAGGCGGCGAAGCGGGGTGATGGCCAGCGTCGCGGCGAGGAAGCGGAGGGTCCACTGCCCGGTGAAGTCTTCCGCTTCCGTGATGGGGTTCGCGCCGAGGAAGCGCGTAGTGGCCGTGGCGTCGGAGTAGAGCGCCCAGAGCACCCACGCGGTGGGGACGAGGCAGAGGACGAACACCACCGCCTTGACCCAGCGCGGCGGCGTGAACCGGGCGAGCGCGGGCATGATCAGAAGTACTTCCGCAGGTCCATCCCCGCGTACAGATGCGCCACCTGATCGGCGTAGCCGTTGAACATGAGCGTGGGGCGCCGGCGGAGCTCGCCGATCCGCCGCTCGGTGGCCTGGCTCCAGCGCGGGTGGTCGACGCTCGGGTTCACGTTGGAGTAGAACCCGTACTCGTGCGGGTTGGCGAGGTTCCACGTGGTCGCCGGCTGCTGCTCGACGAAGCGGATCTTCACGATCGACTTGGCCCCCTTGAACCCGTACTTCCACGGCACCACGTGCCGGAGCGGCGCGCCGTTCTGGTTGGGGAGCGGCTTCCCGTAGAGCCCGGTGACCACGAGCGTGAGCGGGTGCATCGCTTCGTCCATGCGCAGCCCCTCGCGATAGGGCCACTGCAGGATGTCGCTGCGCTGTCCGGGCATCTGCTCGGGATCGAACAGGGTGACGAACTCGACGAACTTCGCCGACGGGAGCGGTTCGAGCCGCCGGATGAGGTCGGCCATCGGGAAGCCGAGCCACGGGATCACCATCGACCACCCCTCGACGCATCGGTGCCGGTACACGCGCTCCTGGATGGTCTGTCCCTTGAGGAGGTCCTCGAGGTGGTAGCGCGCCGGCCGCTTCACGAGCCCTTCCACCGAGACGGTCCAGGGCGCGGTGCGGAAGTGCGTGGCGTTCCGCGCGGGGTCGTCCTTGTCGGTGCCGAACTCGTAGAAGTTATTGTAGGTGGTGATGTCCTCGTAGGGGGTGAGCTTGTCGTCGGGCTGTCGCGCGGTGGCGGCGCGCGCGGCGGCGAGCAGGGGAGTGCGGGCCGCGGCGAGCCCCGCGGCGGCGAGGCCGAGCCCGCCCACGGCGCCCAGGAACTTGCGCCGGTCGCGGTAGATCGTCTCGTCGGTGATCTCGGAGGCGGGGATATCGTCGGGCTTGCGGATCAGCATGTCGGGCTCGCGGGCAGTGGGTCGAGTTGCGATACGTACCCCGGGGCAGGGGCCGGAGTGCCGCAAAAGAGCCGCAAAAGAGAAGG
>JADGGM010000157.1 GCA_019689955.1 Gemmatimonadaceae bacterium | reverse complement strand
GTGGGGGACACGACGAGCGAAGCGGCGGTCGGGCGGCACTACCTCCTGCAGCGCGGGGTGCCGGACAGCGCCATCTTCATGGAGACGCACGGGCGCACAACGAGCCAATCGTTGCATGCCGTCGCGGCCATGGTGGATGCGCTCCCCGGGCGGTCGGTGATCCTGGTGAGCGATCCCTTCCATATGCTGCGGCTGTCCATACTTGCCCGTGGGTTGGGGATGACTCCGCTCACATCGCCGACGCGGACGAGCCCGATCTCGTCCAGCCCGGCGCACTGGTGGAAGTACGTCTTCGCGGAGTCGATCAAGGTCCCGTTGGTCTACATCCTCGAGCGCGTGGTGGACTGACCCATGAGATTAGTATCATTTCGGTACTTATTCGCGGCGGCGCTGGGCGCGGCGGTCGCCGGGCCCGTTGGGGCGCAGGGAGCGCAGCACGTGCCGCAGATCCGGTTCGAGCGGTACACGCTGCCGAACGGGTTGGAGGTGATCCTGGCGCCGGATCATTCGACGCCCGTCGTCGCCGTGAACACGTGGTATCACGTGGGGTCGGGAGACGAGCAACCGGGGCGGACGGGGTTCGCGCACCTGTTCGAGCACGTCATGTTCATGGGGTCGGAGCACGTGCCCGTGGGCGCGTTCGACCAGTGGCTCGTGGCGGCCGGGGGGAACAACAACGGCTCGACCACGCAGGATCGGACGAACTACTATGAGTGGATGCCTTCGAACGCGCTCCCGCTCGCGCTCTGGCTCGATGCGGACCGGATGGGGCATCTGCTGCCGACGATGGACCAGGCGAAGCTCGACCTGCAGCGCGACGTGGTGAAGAACGAGCGGCGCCAGCGGGTGGACAACGTGCCGTACGGCCGAGCGAGCGAGACGATCGTGGCGGCGCTCTACCCGAAGGGGCACCCGTACTCGTGGCCGGTGATCGGCTCGATGGCGGACCTGAGCGCGGCGTCGCTCGAGGACGTGCGCGCGTTCTTCGAGACGTACTACGCGCCGAACAACGCGACGCTCGCGATCGCCGGGGACTTCGACCGCGATTCGGTGCGCGTGTGGGTGCAGCGGTACTTCGGCGCCATCCCGCGCGGGTCGCGCGCTCCCGTGCGTCCCCAGGTGCCGAGCTTCACCGTGCCGCGCGACACCTTCCTGCTGCTCGAGGATCGCGTGCAGCTCCCGCGGCTCTACGAGGCGTGGCACACGGTGAAGGCGTTCGCGCCGGACGATGCTCCGCTCGACGTGCTCGCGTACGTGCTCGCGGGGGACAAGAACTCGCGGCTGTACAAGCGGCTGGTGTACGAGCTGCAGGTCGCGCAGGACGTGCGCGCGTACCAGAACGGGATGCGGCTCGACGGGGACTTTCGGATCGTCGTGACGCCGAAGCCGGGGGAGACGCCGGCGCACATGGCCGCGCTGGTGGATGCGGAGGTGCGCAGCGTCATTGACGGCGGGATCACGGCGCGGGAGCTCGCGCGCGCGCAGCACACGATGCACGCCCAGCTGCTCGATCAGCTGGCGACGGTGCTCGGGAAGTCGGACCAGCTCAACCTGTACAACTACTTCGTCGGCACGCCGGACTACGTGCAGCAGGACGCAGCGCGCTTTGCGCGCGTGACGGCCGCGGACGTGCAGCGTGTCGCACGGACGTACCTCGGCGGGCACAAGGTGGTGTTGACCGTGGTCCCGGAAGGGGAAACGAAGCTCATGGTCACGGCGGGAGGTGCGCGATGAGTGCGACGCTCCGTGTTCCGCGGTGGTGCGTGGTGGTCGCGGTCGTGCTGTGGGGGGGCGCGTGCCGCACGGGCGCGTCCGTCGGCGGGAACGCCGTGCCGGCGGGGGCGCCTGCACCGGCCGCGGCCGCGGCGGTGGACCTCACCAAGCCCCCCACGCTCGGGCCGCCGCCATCGCTCACGCTTCCGCCGATCGTGAAGCGCGAGCTTCCGAACGGCCTCGGGCTCTACATCGTCGAGCAACACGAGCTGCCGGTCGTGGACTTCGTCCTCCTCGTGCGCACCGGCGGCGAGGCGGATCCGCGCGACCGTGGAGGGCTGGCGTCGATCACGGCCGACATGCTCGACGAAGGGACGACGACGCGCAGCGCGCTCGAGATCGCCGACCAGGAGGCGTACCTCGGGGTCGAGCTCGGGACCGGGAGCGGGTGGGACGCGTCGGAGGTCTCGCTGCACACGACGACGGAGCAGCTCGATAGCGCGCTCGCGCTGTTCGGCGACGTGGTGCTGCACCCGGCGTTCCCGAGCGCGGAGCTGGAGCGCATCCGCAAGGAGCGCCTCACGGCGTTGATCCAGCTCCGGGATCGAGGGCCGGCGATCGCGGATCGCGCGTTCGCGTCGATCGTGTTCGGGGACGCGCACCCGTACGGGCACCCGCTCACCGGGACCGACGCCTCGGTGGCGGCGATCACGCGCGAGGACGTGCAGCGGTTCTACGAGACGTACTATCGGCCGAACAACGCGACGCTCATCGTCGTCGGCGACGTGCGGCCGGACGACGTCGAGCGGCGGGTGCGCGCGCTCCTCGGCGGGTGGGAAGCGCGCGCCGTGCCCGCCACCGAATACGGTAATCCGCCGGCTCCGACGTCGGCGACGATCGTGCTGATCGACAAGCCGCATGCGCCGCAGTCATCGTTCCGGATCGGCGCGGTCGGGGTGGCGCGGTCAACGCCGGACTACTTCCCGATCGAGGTGATGAACACGATCCTCGGCGGGGTGTTCACGAGCCGGTTGAATCAGAACCTGCGGGAGACGCACGGGTACACGTACGGCGCCTCGTCCGGGTTCGCGATGCGGCGCTCGGCCGGTCCGTTCATCGCGCGCGCCGAGGTGGTCGCGGCGAAGACCGACTCGGCGCTGCTCGAGTTCATGAAGGAGCTGCGCGCGATCCACGACACCGTGCCGCGCGTGGAGCTGGAGAGGGCGAAGCGGTACCTCGAGCTTCAACTTCCCGGCCAGTTCGAGAGCACGGGGGACATCGCGCGGCAGCTCGCCCCCCTGGCGCTCTACGATCTCCCGCTCGACTTCTACGACCAGTACGTGCGGCGGGTGGATCAGGTGACCCAGCGAGACGTCCAGCGCGTAGCGGACCGATACGTAAATCCCACGACCATGCAGATCGTGATCGTCGGCGATCGTGCGTCGATCGAAGGGAAGCTTCGTGCGCTCGACCTCGCTCCCGTCTCGGTTCGCAGCATCGATGGGACCGCCGTGACGCCGTAGCGACGGCTGGTGCTCGGGCCGCCGAACATGTGGCGTTCCTCACGGCGGCGGCTCGAACCTGGCCACTTGCCTCTTGCGCCGGCTGCACGGCCTGTAACACATTGGGTTCCGCCGATCGTTACCGACCACGCGCCTGCTGATCGCGGGCGGGGTGGGGCTGGCGACGATCGTATGCGTTCCGCGCATGGGCGCGGAGCACACGGGGTGGCGGTCTCAATTGCGGGTAGCTGCCGATGGCGTACCGTCCGGTTGTGCCTGGCGCGCTCACCGTCGCGCAGTGCCTTCGGCACTGCGTTTTCTCCCGGTCATATCTGTCTCCTGTGTTCCGTGCACCATCGCGCGTGCGAGCGATGGGGGCACGGTCGTGCACGTTGTTGAGCCTGCTGTCCGATGCGCCGAACCTCGTCACGTCCTCAGGCGTGGTGGCGAACGGTGGCGCGATCGGCCGGCGCGTATTGCACCCCCTACACTTTGGAGGGCTCTGAATGCGTAACACCCCGCTGACGGTGCTTGGCGCAGGGCTGGTACTCCTCGGGGCGGTGGGCTCTGCGCGCGCTCAGGAGCAAGTCGAGACGACCACGGGGAAAGCCGCGGCGCGCCAGCCGACGTTCACGAACGTGACCGATGCGATGCTCAAGGGGGCGCGGAGCGAACGGAAGAACTGGATCACCTACGGACGCGACTACACGAACCAGCGTTGGTCACCGCTGACGCAGATCAACACGTCGAACGTCTCGCGGCTGCAGGTCACGTGGATGTATCAGACCGGGATCTCTCGACTGGGGTCGTTCGAGACGAGCCCGATCGTGGTGGACGGGGTGATGTATCTCACCACGCCGTACAACACCGCGATGGCGGTCGATGCGCGCACGGGGCGGCAAATCTGGCGGTACGAGCACAAGCCGAGCATCGCGTCGCCGATCTACTGCTGCGGCCCGAACAACCGCGGGGTCGCGATCTCCGGCGGGATGGTGTACATGGGGACGCTCGATGCGCGTCTCGTGGCGCTCGACGCGAAGACCGGGCAGGTCGTGTGGGACGTGGAGGTGGCGGACCCAGAGGCCGGGTACAGCGAGACGATGGCGCCCCTCGTCATCGACAGCATGGTGGTGATCGGCATCTCCGGCGCCGAGTACGGGATTCGTGGCTTCGTCCGTGCATACAACGCGCGGGACGGGAAGCAGATCTGGAACTTCTACACGCTCCCGGACAAGGGGTGGGAGGGGCAGTTCGCGACGCATACGAACGAAGGGGACGACCTCAAGCGCGACATCCCCGCCGAGAAGGCTGCGATGACGCAGTACGGGGACGCGTGGCAGCGCGGGGGCGGGTCGGTGTGGATGACGCCCGCGTACGACCCCGAGACGCACATGCTGTACTTCGCCGTCGGCAACCCATCGCCCGATCTGGACGGCACCGTGCGGCCGGGTGACAACCTGTACACCGAGTCGATCGTGGCGATCGATGCGCGTACCGGGGAGTACAAGTGGCACTATCAGGAGGTCCCGCACGACGTGTGGGACCTCGACGCCACGAGCCCGCCGGTGATCGTGAGGCTCAAGAACGGGAAGAAGGCCGTGGTGGAGGCCGGGAAGACGGCGTACGTGTACGTGCTCGACGCCGAGACCGGGAAGCTCATCCGGCGCTCGGAGGAGTTCAACCGGCACGAGAACTACTTCACCCAGCCCACGGCCGAAGGCGCCCGGATGCTCCCGGGAGCGAACGGCGGATCGGAGTGGTCACCGACGGCGGTGAACCCCAACCTCGGCTACATGTACGTGCTCGGCCTGGAGCAGCCGATGCACTACATCACGCACTCCGCGCCGCTCGAGAAGGGGAAGCTGTGGCTGGGCTCCGCGTTCAAGGCGATCCCCGGGGAGCGGCAGTACGGCACGTTCACGGCGATCGACCTGAACACCGGGAAGCACGCGTGGCAGGTGGAGACCGAGCAACCGATGATCGGCGGCGCGCTCGCCACGGCGGGGAACCTCGTCTTCACCGGCGAAGGGAACGGACACTTCAACGCCTACGACGCGCGGACCGGGAAGCGGTTGTGGACCTTCCAGGCCGGCGCCGGGTGCAACGCGCCGCCGGTAACGTATGAGCTCGACGGCAAGCAGTACATCGCCGTGGCGTGTGGCGGGAACTTCCAGTTGGGGTATCCGCTCGGGGATGCGGTGCTCGTCTTCGCGCTCCCCGGCGCGGCACGCGCGTCGACGAAGTGAGCTCTGGGTGAGGGGACCGGGAGGGAGGAGCCGCCCTCGCTCCCGGTGGCTCTCCCGAGGAGTATCGCTGTGATGATCGTGAGGCGACGTACGGTGGTTGGGATCGCGGCGGTGCTCTTCCTGACCGGGGGAGCATTCACGGCCGGCGTCGTGGTTGCGGACGCCGGCCAGGAGCCGCGCCACCCTGCCTTCCTGACCGGAGCCGACTGGTCGACCTTCGGCTTCCGCGACAAGCAGCTCTACCTGAGCGGCTTCATCGCCGGCGCCGCCGCGGAGCAGGTGCGCGCGCTCGCCGTGCAGAACGGCACGGCGTCCGACAGCGCGAGCATCTCGAGCCACGCCATCGCCGCCCTGCGCGACGGCAAAGCGCTCGACTACTCGTACGCGCCCTCCGTCTACGCCTCGCAGATCGACGACTTCTACTGGTGGACGGATCACGCCAGCACCCCGATCGTGGATGTCATGATCACCACGAATCGGCGCATGAAGCGCGAGTGACCGTCCCTGTCATCATACAACGCTGGAGGTGCCGATTCGCTTGGACGTTCCGTACCCCTCTGCACGTTCTGGAGTCAGCGGCCGTCGTTCGGCTTGGGATCGCAACAGGGAGAAGCAACTATGAAACGATCCGCACTGTGGTGTCTCGCCGTGTTGCTCGTCTGTGCCAGCCGTGTGTCAGCGCAGGCGCTCACGATGCAGATGAGCAACGGATGGTCGTTCACCTTCTCGGGGAACGTGAATGCGTTCTGGACGTACACGGATGGGAAGGTCGATCAGGCAGGCGCGATCAACGGCGGCCTGGTGCCGCCAGAGAAGATCAGCCGTATCCGCACCGGCCTCCTTCCCGGTTTCGCGACGTTCGAGGCGAAGGGGAAGGAAGGCGGGCTCGACCTCGGCGTGCACTTCGGGTTCGCGCCGCAGATCAACAGCAACAGCCTGCACGACAACTTCGGCGCGCAGATCGACATGCGTCAGGTGTACCTGACCGTTGGTGGGTCGTGGGGCCAGATCCTGGCCGGTCGTGAGATCGGGCTGTTTCTGCGGCAGAACATCCTCACCGACATCACGCTCTTCGGGACCGGGGCGAGCGGTGGCGGGCTCGGCGCTGGCGGGACCACGCTCGGCCGCATCGGGCTCGGGTACATCTACCCGAACTTCAACGCGCAGATGACCTACAGCACGCCGGCGGGGAAACCCGTGCAGCTCTCGGTCGGGCTATTCGACCCGAGCGTGATCTGCGGTATCGACGCATGTCCCGGCGGTGCCAGTAGCGCTGCATACACCGGCACGCGTCTGCCGCGGGTCGAGGCGGAGCTCACCTGGACGGGCAACCTCGGCAGCTCCGGGGCGACCGCTGGGGAGATGGGGGGGAGCGCCAACAAGGTCATGGTGTGGGTGAACGGCATGGTCCAGTACACCCACGGGTCGGCCGCTCCCGTCGACAACGACTCGACTATCACGC
>JADGGM010000156.1 GCA_019689955.1 Gemmatimonadaceae bacterium | reverse complement strand
CCGGTCGTGGTGAAGCGGGCTTCTTCGAGGGAGATGCGCGGGCGCGTCCTGGTGAACGTCGCCAGCGCCGAGGAGAGCGCGGCGGTGCCGACCGCCAGCCCCTTGGGGAGCGGGCGAGGGGCGCGTCGGCCGGCGAGCCGCGTGACGCGGCTCATGAAGTCGCGCGTGGTGAGCGTCTCGCCGCTCAGGATGTAGCGCGAGCCATTGATCCCGTTGTCGGCGGCGAGCACGATCCCGCGTGCGGCATCGCGCGCGAAGATCCACCCCATGGGCGCCTCGGGCGCGGAGCGGCGACGCCCCGCGACGTAATCGCTGATGAGGCGTCCGAGCCACCCCGTGTCCCCGGGGGCGACTACCAGCCCCGGGTTCACGACGACGATCTCCAGCCCCTTCGAGCGGTAGCGGAGCACGGCCTGCTCCGCGGTGAGCTTCGAGCGCTCGAACGAGGTGAGCGTGTACCCGCGGTGCACCGTGCGCTCGGTGCCGCAATATCCCGGCTGCTCGCCGATGGTGAGCGACGATGAGACGAACACCACGCGCCGCACGCGCGCTTCGAGCGCCGCGGCGAGGGTGTTCTCGGCGCCGTACACGTTCACCGCGTGAAAGGTCGACGGCGACGGTGCCCAGAAGTCGAAGAACTGCGCCACGTGGATGACCAGCTCGCATCCGCTCATGGCGTCGGCGAGGAGGCGCGCGCGCATGAGGTCGCTCATGACGGGCTCGGCGCCCAGCTTGCGCAGGATCCCCACGCCATTTCTCCGCCGGACCTGGCCAACCACGGCGTCGCCGCGCTGGCGAAGGATTTCGGTGAGCGCGCGGCCCAGCGGGCCCGCGGCTCCGGTCAAGAACACACGCATGAGACGCTGAGAAAAAGGAAACGAGAGGTCATTCGACCGGCTTCCCCATCCACCGCAGCACGCGTCGCTCCATGTCGGCGCGGTAGTACTCCATGGCATCCGGGGTCCCGATGAGCGATTCGATGACGACGGGCTCCGTGGTCACCGACGCGTGAAGCAACACCACGGTCGGGCGCCCGTCGGCGTTGCCGTTGGCGAGGCACCAGAGCACGTGGTCTTCACTGCATTCGCGGAGCTCGCCGTGCAGGGGCCCGCCGTCGCACGGGAGCGAGATCAAGGGAGACACGAAAGAGCGTGGTGGCCGGAGGAGGCTCGACACTCGCGAGGTGGTGTGGGCGTCGTGGACCGTCATGACAATGGTTTGCTCCGACCCGAGGACGATCGGCCCCCGCGTGCGTCTCACCGCGGGAGGCGAGGCGCAACAATGACTCAATCGGGTGGAAAAACTCTTGCCGTCGCCGGTGCGCGCCTGTTGATTGTTCGGGCATCCGTTGGCCGACCTCGTCCCGGAGCCGCCCCCATGCGTTGGTCCTTCATGGCCGCCGCGCCCGCCGCGATATGCCTCGCCGCCGCGCGCCCGGTGCGCGCGCAGCAGCTCGACACCGCGTACGCGCGCCAGATCCGAGCGTACACGACCGATCCGCGCTTTCTCCCGCGCTCCGTCGCCACGCTCCCGGCGAGCGCGACGATCCCGAGTCCGCTAGCGTACTTTCACGCGATTGCCGGGGCGCCGGGGGTGATGCACCACACGGCGGAGGTGTACGCGTACCTGCGTGCCCTGGCGAAGGCGACGCCGCGTGTGCGCGTGGAGCCGGTGGGGACGACGGAGGAAGGGCGCGAGATCGTCCTGGCGATCATCGCCGACGAGGGGACGATAGGATCGCTCGACCGGTACAAGGGGCTCATGCGCCGCCTCGCCGATCCGCGGACGCTGAGCGCGGCCGCGGCGGACTCGGCGATCGCGCAGGCGAAGCCGATCTACTACCTGCAGGGCGGGCTGCACTCGCCGGAGATGGGGTCGCCGGAGATGCTGATGGAGCTCGCCTACCGCCTGGCCGCCGGGGAGGACTCGGCCACGCGGCAGATCCGCGAGCACGTGATCACGATCATCAACCCGGTGAGCGAGCCGGACGGCCGCGACAAGCAGGCCGACTGGTACTATCGCTTCACCAAGGGGCGTCCCGAGTGGGACGACGGGTTCCCGCGCTCGTCCCCCTTCTGGGGGCGCTACGTGGTGCACGACAACAACCGCGACGGGATCCAGATCTCGCAGGCGCTCACCAAGGCGATCTTCCGCATCTACTACGACTGGCACCCGATCGTCATGCACGACCTGCACGAGTCGGTGCCGCTCCTCTACGTGTCCACCGGGACGGGGCCGTACAACGAGAACACCGATCCGATCATCGTGAGCGAGTGGCAGCTGCTCGCGAACAGCGATATCACGGCGTTGAGCGCGGAGGGGCTCCCGGGCGTGTGGACGTGGGGATTCTTCGACGGATGGTGGCCCGGGTACGCGGTGTGGGTGGCGAACAACCACAACGCCATCGGCCGGTTCTACGAGACGTTCGGCAACGCGGGGGCGGACACGTACGTGCGCGATCTCTCGGACGCGCGCTTCGCGGGGGACCCGGTGACGAGCCGGCAATGGTACCGTCCGTGGCCGCCGACGACGAAGGTGCGGTGGTCGCTGCGCGACAACGTGAACTATCAGGAGGCGGGGGTGCTCGCCTCGCTCGGCTTCGCGGCGACGAACGGGGCGCGGCTGTTGCACGACTTCTGGCAGGCGGGGGTGAACAGCCTCACGCGCGGGCGCACGCAGGCGCCGTTCGCGTACGTGATCCCCGGGTTCGCGCGGCAGCGCGACCCGAAGCGGGTGGCGTATCTGGTGAATCAGCTCGAGCGCCAGCACATCGAGGTGTCGCGGCGAACGACGGGGGATTCGGCGGGGGATTTCGTGGTGCGGCTGGACCAGCCGTATCGCGATCTCGCCGTCAACCTGCTCGGCATCCAGAAGTTCCCGCAGACGGCGCCGTATCCGCCGTACGACGACATCGCGTGGACGCTCGGCCTGCTCTACGGCGTGCAGGTGAACGCGGTCGACGACTCGGCAGTGTTCCACTGGCCGGGGCTCGTCGCGCTCACCGACACGGTGGCGGCGACGGCGGAGGTGCGCGGCGAGGGAGCGGTGTATCTGCTGCCGTATCATGCGCAAGGCGAGCTGCTCCCGGCCCTCTACTGGCTGCGCGAGCGCGCGCCGCGCTCGCGTGCGTGGGCCGCGGAGGAGCGGTTCACGGCCGGCGCGGACAGCTTCCCGGCGGGCTCGGTGATCCTGGACGGAGTGAACGCGGCGACGGCGCGCGAGCTGGCGGCGCGGTGGGCGCTCCCGCTGATCGGCGCGCCGAGCGTGCCGGCAGTGCCGCGCCACGCGCTCGACCTGCCGCGCGTGGCGATCTACCACTCGTGGTTCGACACGCAGGACGCCGGGTGGGCGCGCTACACGTTCGAGCAGGAAGGGATCCCGTACACCTCGATCGACAAGGACGATCTACGCCGCGGCGCGCTGCGCAAGCGGTTCGACGTCATCCTCGTGCCCAACCTTCGCGGCTCGGTGGACCGTCTCATTCACGGCGTCGACCGGCGGTGGAGCCCGATGCCATTCACGAAGACCGCGGCGACCCCCGCATTCGGGACTCCCGCAACGAGCCTCGACATCACCGGCGGGCCGGGGTTCGAGGGGATGGCGGAGCTCCAGCGTTTCGTGGACGACGGTGGAACCGTGATCACCCTGTTCGGCGCGACGCGCCTCGTCGCGGAGACGGGGATCGCGCCCGGTCTGGCCCCGCACGCCACGCGCGCGCTCTTCCACCCCGGCTCGGTGGTGCGCGTCCGCGCGCGGCGCCCCGCGTCGCCGATCCTCTACGGCTTCCCCGACACGACGACCGTGTTCCGCGGCAACGGCCCGCTCTACGAAGTGGAGCCGCGCGACAGCGCGTTGATCGTGTTGCAGTACGGCACGAAGCTGCCGGAGCACCGGGCGGAGGGGGCGATGCTCGGGATGCCGGCGGACACGGGGAAGCGCGCGGGCGCCGCGCCGTCGCGTGCCGCGGAAGGGAAAGAGGAGAAGAAAGGGAGCGACTCCGGCTACGTGGTGTCGGGGATGGTGCGCGGGCAAGATGAAATCATCGGGCAGGGGGCGATCTTCGACGTGCCGGTGCGGCGCGGGCGGGTGATCGCCTTCACCTTCGATCCGCTGCACCGCTTCCTCAACCACCATGAGCTCCCGATGGTGTGGAACGCTATCCTCAACTGGAACGACGCACCGCGGCGTGCGGCGGCGGGATCGGTGGCCGACAGACGGACGCCGTGACCGCGCGCGTCGATGACGCGCGTCACCGACGCGGCGGCGATATCGACCGCGATGGCGGCGTGCACGACGCGCTGCGATGCTCGGCGTACGCCGCCGCACGACGTCGAGCGCGCGCCAACACCTGATCACGAGCGCCGGAGAGGACAACATCGTCCGGTGGAGGGGACAGCGCGCGTAATGGCGCGCTCTCGTCGCGCGGCGCATTGCGCGGGGTAACTCGCGCCCCATCAACAGCGTGGCTCGTGCCGCACGCGACCGTCGGCGCGTGGCACTCGCTCTGCCTTCCCGGGCAGTGGCGCATCAGCGCCGCGTGCACCAGCTCAGAGTCTCGTGGAGGAACGAATCATGTTCAGACGACTGACGCTCGCCATCGCGCTCGCCGGCCTCGCTGCCTGGGCAGCGCCCGCGAGCGCGCAGGAGCGGCCGGGGATACGCCCCCTCTCGACGGCGACGCTCTTCGACGTCACGCCGTACGTGGGCTACATGGTGTTCGGCGACTTCCTCACCGGGCCGCTCGGCACGACGCTCTCGACCAAGAACGGGGCCGTGTACGGCGCCCAGCTCGGGATGCACATCACGCCCAGCGTGTCGCTCGTGGGGAACGTCGGCTACTCGAACAGTGACTTGCGGGTCGGCGTCCCCATCATCGGCGGCGTGAGCGTGGGGAACGCGGGCGTGTGGCTGTACGACGGCGATCTCCAGCTCGACATTCCGGTGGGCGACGCGCGCGTGTCGCCGATCACGCCGTTCGTGCAGGTGGGGGCGGGGGCGATCCACTACAAGCTCGACGCGGCGAACGTGGTGACGACGCACTCGACGAACTTCGCGTTCAACGCCGGCGCCGGCTTCGACTATCGCGTGACCCCGACGATGGGGGTGCGCCTGATGGCGAAGGACTACATCGGAAAGTTCGACTTCAAGGACGCCACCGGGTTCGACATCCAGGGGCGCACGGCGCACAACTGGGCGATCACGGCAGGGTTCACGATCGGCTTCTAGCCGAAGGGCGCGGAGAGCGCTCCCACCGCGCGCGCCTTTGTCCCCTTTCGACCACACGGCGCGTCCGGCGGGGCGGACAGTTGGCGCGGGGTATGCATGGTAAGATTTTGCCGTACAACACGTTGCGCTTCGGCACGCTATTCGCCACCATAGGCGGTGGACGCGACGAGGCGTCCGCGACTCGGAGGCGCGGCGGTTCAAGGGGCGCCACGAAATTCCGGAGGAGCCATGCTCTCCGTTGCCTTGCTGTCACTCATTCTGCCGGTCGTTGCACCGGCTGCCGGACCGGCGACCCGCGCCGACGCGACGCGGGAGCCGGCGGTGCGTGTGTCGCTGGACCATCGGACGTACGAGGCCGGGGATCGTGCTCGCGTGACGGTGCGCGCGCGCGAGGACGGCTACCTGCTCGTGCTGCACGTCGATCCGGACGGGCGTGTGCGGGTGCTGTTCCCGCTCGATCCGGGAGACGACAACTTCGTGCGTGGCGAGCAGGAGTACGAGATTCGCGGGCGCGGGGACCGGGAGGCGTTCTCGGTGGATGCGTCGCGCGGGAGCGGGACGGTGTACGCCGCGTGGTCGCGCGATCCGTTCCGCTTCGACGACTTCGTCCGCGGGGACCACTGGGACTATCGCGTGCTCGGTGACGCCGACGTGTCGAGCGATCCGGAAGGCGGGCTCACACGCCTCGTGGAGCGGATGACGAGCGCGCACTTCGACTACGACGTGGTGACGTACACGGTGGAGCGCGAGGTGGCGTACCGTCCGGCGCCGGTGTACTACCCGTACCCGGTGCCGTACTATCCGCCGTGCTGGTGGGCGGACCCGTGGTGCGGGGGGATCTTCTATCCGCGCCCTGCGGGGCTGTTCATCGGGATCAGCTTCGGGTGGCCGTACTACGGCTACCATCGCCCGTTCTTCTACGATCCGTTCTTCTATCGCCCATACTTCTATCCGCGGCATTTCTATCGTCCGGTCGTGATCGCGTACCGTCCGATCGTGATCGCGCACGGGCCGGGGGTGTACGGTATCCCCTATCGCTATCGTGGCGGCGCGGCGAGCCATGGGCCGACGATCGGCGTGCAGTATCGGCCGCGCGGGGTGCTCGCCGGCGGCATGGCGGCGCCGGTGTCGCCGCTGTACGCGGAGTCGCGGTTCCGGCGCGGGGTGGAGACGGAGACGCCGTACGCGCGGCGCAGGGGCGGGGACGCGGTGCGCTCCGTGCCGGTGACGGCGGTGGGTGGCGCGGACCGTGGGATGGCGACGGGGCGTCGCGCGGTGACGCGCTCGGCAACCGTCGACGGTGTGGACCGGCCCATGTCGCGGCGCGATGGGGCGCGCGTGGGATCGAGCGGGGAGAGCGCTCGCGGCATGGTTCCGGTCGACCGCGCGCGGAGCGTGGAGCCGCGCGCGTACGAGGGGCGCCGGGGGATCACGCCCATCGACGGCGCGCGCAGCGATGGGTCGCGCGGTGTGGACCGGCGGAGCGCGGAGCCGCTGGGGAGATCGTCGCGGACGTACGACCCGCCGTCGCGCGCGGAAGGGTCGCGTGCGCCGATGCGCGCGGAGCCGCGCGAGGCGCCGCGTCGCGCCGAGCCGTCGCGCGCAGAGCCCCGGAGTGCGCCACGCGCGCAGCCGCGTGCCGCACCGCGCGTGGAGCGGTCGGGCGGTGGACGGGTGAGTGGAGCCGCGCGGGGTGGGGG
>JADGGM010000155.1 GCA_019689955.1 Gemmatimonadaceae bacterium | reverse complement strand
CGACTGCACCGCGCGCGGCGACGCGCCCTCGAGTCCCACCGAAGCGAGCGCCGCCGCCGCCCGCGCGCGCCGCTCCCGTTTCCCCACCCCGCGCGCCTCGAGCCCGAAGGCCACGTTGTCCCCCACCGACATGTGCGGGAAGAGCGCGTAGTGCTGGAACACCATCCCGAACCCCCGCCGCTGCGGCGGGAGCGCGGTGATGTCGCGCCCATCGAGGAGGAGCCGTCCGCTGTCCGGCACCTCGTAGCCGGCCACCATGCGCAGCGTCGTCGTCTTCCCTGACCCGCTCGCGCCGATGAGCGCGAGGAGCTCCCCGGCCGCGACCTCCAGCGAGAGGTCGTCGACCGCGGGGCGCGCGCCGCCGAAGTGGCGCGTGAGGTGCGAGAGCGTGAGGGACGCGGGATCGAGGCGCGGGCCCCCCGCCGGACGGGTCATCGCGCGCTGTTCCGGATGTGCGAGTCCCAGTAGCGCATCCACTCGTCGAGGTGCGCGGCCAGCATCGCACGGTCGAGCGGCATGGGGGTGATCTTCTCCTTCGCGTCCCGGATCCACTGCGGCAGCGCGTCCAGCGGGAGGTCCGTCCGCACGGGGATGCGCAGGAACTTCACCGCCGCCGTGTCGAGCGCCTGCGGCGTGGTGACGAGCTCGTAGTACGCGCGCGCGAGCGCCTCGTGCTTGGTCCCTTTCACGATCGCGATCCCGTCCACGAGGAGCGGCGTCCCGCTCTTCGGGATCACGTACTGCACCGGGATCGTGTGCCGCTGCTGGAGCACCGCGATGTCGGGCATGTCCCAGAGCGTGATCAGCCCCTCCTGCCGGCCGAGCTTCTGGTACAGCACCGTGGGGGTGAGCGTGTACTCCTTGGTGTTCGCGTCGAGGCGGCGGAGCCACTCGAACCCCTGCTCGGGCGACCCGGTCGTCCGGATGCTCCGCAGGATGATCGCCCCGAAGATCGCGCGCATGCTCCCCGACGCGATCGGGTCGCGGATGAGCACCTTCCCCGTCCACTTGGGGTCGAGCACGTCATCCCAGTCTTTCGGCGCGTCGGCGGCGCTCACCGCGTCGCTGTTGTAGGCGATGACCTCGGGAGTGAGATAGGTGCCGTACCACAGGTCGTGCGCGTCGTGCGCATCGGCGGGGACGGCGTCGGCCCAGCTCGGGCGGTACGGGGCGAGGAGCCCTTCGGCGGCCGCGCGCACGAAGATCTCCTCCGGCGCGCCGAACCAGACGTCGGCCTGCGGGTTCGCCTTCTCGCTCCGGAGGCGGTCGATGATGTCCTGCGACCCCATGTCGACCCACTGCACGTCCACGTCGGGGTGCGCGCGCTCGAACGCGGTCTCGTAGTAGCTGAGCAGCTCCTTTCCGTGCGGCGAGTACACGGTGAGCACGGTGCGGTGATCGCGACTGCACGCGGCGGCGATGAGCGCGACGATCGGCACGGCGCGGCGCACGGCGCGGCGCACGCGCTTTGCGAGCGGCTCGGGCATCATCGGGGTTCGAGGGCTCGCGCGGGGCGCCGGTCGCCGGCGCGGTGCGCCGCGGGCGCGGCGGGGATGGCGCGCGCCGGCCCGCGCTCGCTGCTCCGCCCGCCGGCGTGGCGCGCGCTCCCGGCGCCGAGCAGGTTCACGAACAGCCGTGCGCCGCCGGGGTTCCCCGCGGGGAGCTGCCGGAAGAGCGCGAGCGTGGTGTACACGTACGTCCCGTTCCCCACCCGCGCGATGAGGATCGCCCCCTGGTTCGGCGGCTCGCCGGGATCGTTCATCGAGAGGATCGGCGTGTAGTGCGCGTCGAACGTCGAGGGCATGTACACCGAGCGCTCCTGCACCCACCCGCGCCAATCCTCGGCCGTGATGCGGTTGGGCCACGTGAGGAGCGGGCTGTCGGGGGCGAGCACGCGCACGGGCGCGTTCTCGTCCGTCACGCGTGCGGCGGGGCGCGCGAGCTCGATGGGATACGGCATGATCCCGGGCTGCGTCATCTCCGTCTGCCCGTACTGCACGACCATCGTCCCGCCGTCACGCACCCAGCGCAGCAGCCGTGCGTTCGCTGCCACCAGCTCCGGGTGCGACGCGTACGCGCGCGTCCCGATCACCACGGTGGTGAAGCGCGAGAGGTCGGCCGACGCGACGTGCGCGGGGTCGATCACCGTGAGCGGCACGCCGAGCTCCTGGAGCATCGGCGCGACGTTGTCCCCCACCCCCGGCACGTACGCGACGTTGAGCTGCGGCGGGAGGGTGACGTCGACCGCTTCCACGGCGACCACGGCATCGCGATACAGCTTCTGCGGCCGGATGTGCGGGTACTCGATCGGCACGTAGCCGATGGTGTACGTCTCCCCCCCGCTCCGCGCTTCCGCGGCGATCTCGTGTCGCCCGGGCGTGAGCGTCCCGCGCACGCGGAACGTCACCGTGGCCTGCGCACCGAAGGTGGGGAGCGTCACCGTGCGGCTCGCCGAGTCGGCGGTGAGACCGCTCGGGAGACGGAGCGACACCGATACCGGGCGCGCCGTGGTCACCGCGGAACGCAGGTGCACGCGCACCGTGCGGTCGAAGGGCGCGTTGACGCGCGCGAGCTCCACGGTCCGGTCGAGCGTCACGGCGATCGCCGGGACGACCATGAGTGGCCGCTCCACGGCGCCGCGCACCGGATCGCCGTAGCGATGCACGACGGGCACGTCGGTCTCGATCGCGCCGCCGTCGAGCACCACGCGCACGCGCACGCCCACGTCGCGCGCGTCGTCGCTCTCCCCGTTCACCGGGACGCCGAACAGGTCGCCCGTCCGCGGCATGGTGAGCCACCACGGGCGGGTGAGCGCGTCGCCGTGCACGATGACGGTCGTCGTCCCCGCGCTGTCCGGCGCCACCGTCGCGGTGTGCGCGGGGGCGACGCCGTCGCTCCCGCGCGCGGCGGACGCCGGGAGCGGCGCCGCGGCCATGGTGACGGGCGCGTTCCCGCGATTGTAGACGGTCACCTGCACGGGGATCGAGTCGCCCTGCGCCACCTCGTCGCGCTCGGCCGTGGCCTCGACCACGATCCCGCGCGCCAGGAGCAGCGCCTGCGTCACCCGCGCGAGCCCGTCGTTCACCGAGGGGACCACGTCCGGGTTCGCCCGCGGCGCGCGTGCCGCGGCGCTCCGGAGCGCGGCCAGCGCCGCGCGCGCGCGCTCGAGCGCGGGGACGCCGGTCGACGGGTGGAAGAGGCTCAGCGTCCGGTGCACCGCGTCCACCGCGCTCACGAGCTCCGCGATCGCCGCGTGCTCTGCGGGGGTGGTCACCAGCGAGTCGAGCCGCATCCACGTCGTGTCGATCCCGTCGAAGATCGACCGCTCCGCTGTGGCCGGTGTGGACGCATTCACGCGCGACGCCTCGCGCGCCACGTAGCCGGGCACGGACCCGCGCCGCGGGAGCCCGCCGACCCCTTGCGACTTGTGCTGTGACCGGCTCTCGGCCGCGATCTCCGCGTACGACATCCCGAGCAGCGGGTCGTACTCCCCGGCGTTGTAGCGGAACGTCGCCCCCTCGCCCCCCCAGTACGTCCGGTTCCGGTAGAACTTGAGCGGGGTCCATGGGCCGAGCCCCGCCGTTGCCGCGCGCGGGAAGCGCACCGTGTCCGCCGCCGCGTCGTACGCCTCGCGCGCGACGATCCCGGCCACCTGGTGCTGTCCGTGCCCGTCGCGCGGCGTCCCGGAGAACACCGACACGATCACGTGCGGCCGGAACGCCCGCACGACGGTGACGACGTCTTTGAGCACCGAGTCGTGCGGCCAGTGCTGGAACGCCTCGGCCGCGCTCTTGGAAAAGCCGAAGTCGTACGCGCGGGTGAAGTACTGGTGTGCCCCGTCGATGCGCCGCGCGGCGAGCAGCTCCTCCGTGCGCACCACCCCCAGCGCTTCCCCGAGCTCGTTCCCGATGAGGTTCTGCCCGCCGTCGCCGCGGGTGAGGGAGAGGTAGGCGACGTCCGCGTGGCGGCCGCGCGTGAGCCAGGTGAGGAGGCGGTTGTCCTCGTCGTCCGGGTGCGCGCCGATGACGAGCACGCGCACCGACACCCCCAACCCTTCGGCGACTTCGCCGAGCGCGGCCGCGCCCGTCGTGGGCACGGCCGGCTCCTGCGCACGGAGGATCGCCGGAACGACGGCGAGGAGCAGCAGCGAGACGCGGGGAGACAGGTACATAGGTACGTTGTGGTGAAGGAACGAGGTACCTAGGTACCTGCGCACCTAGGTCCCTGCGGGGACGGCGCTCGCGAGGGCGTCCGAGACGAGCCGGCTCTGTTGCTCCGAGTGCGCCGAGGCGTACCCTTCGGCCGGGCTGGCGCGCTCTGGACGACCAATGTACCGAATGGGCATGGTGTTCCCGACCGCCGCGCGCAACCGCGGCGCCACGAACGTCCACGCGCCCATGTTCTTCGGCTCCTCCTGCGCCCAGACCACCTCTTCGATCGCCGTGTAGCGGTCGAGCACCGCCGCGAGCGCCTCGTGCGGCCACGGGTAGAGCTCCTCCACGCGCACGAGCGCCACGTGCCCGTTACGCTCCTGCGCCGCGGCGAGATCGTAGTAGATCTTCCCCGTGCACAGGACCAGCCGCCGCACCTGCTCCGGCACGATGGCCGGCGAGGGATCGTCCAGCACCGGACGGAAGCCGCCGCTCGTCAGATCCGCGAGGCGCGACGCCGCCGCCGGGAGCCGCAGCAGGCTCTTGGGCTGCATGAGCACGAGCGGTCGCCGCCCCTCCGACAGCGCCTGCCGCCGCAGCACGTGGAAGTACTGCGCGGGCGTCGACGGGTACGCGATCCGCAGGTTGTTCTCCGCGGCCATCGACAGGAAGCGCTCGAGCCGCGCGCTCGAGTGCTCGGGACCGCCGCCCTCGTAGCCGTGCGGGAGGAGGAGCACCACCCCGGAGTCCTGCCCCCACTTCGCGCGGTCCGAGACGATGAACTGGTCGATGATGGGTTGCGCGACGTTGGCGAAGTCGCCGTACTGTGCCTCCCACAGCACGAGCGTGTCCGCCGCGGCGACGCTGTACCCGTACTCGTAGCCGAGCACCGCCATCTCGGAGAGCGGCGAGTTGAAGATCTCGAACGTCGCCGAGGTCCCCGGGATGTGCTGGAGCGGGGTGTAGGTGGCGCCGGTCTGATGGTCGTGCAGCACCGCCTGCCGGTGCGAGAAGGTCCCGCGCTCCACGTCCTGCCCGGTGATGCGCACGGAGACTCCTTGCGTGAGGAGCGACGCCCAGGCGAGCGCCTCGGCGTGCCCCCAGTCGATCCCGCCGCTCTCCCCCAACGCCGCGTGCCGCCGCTCGAGGAGCTTCGCGAGCTTGGGGAGCGGCTTGAAGTCCTCGGGCCAGGTGAGGAGCCGTTCGTTGAGCGCGATGAGCTGCTCCCCCGGGACCGTCGTGTCAATCGGCGGCGTGGCCGCGGGGCTCGTCTGGTCCCCGGGGACGCGCTCGGGGGCGTTGGCCGTCCCGGCCTTCACCTGCGCGTGCACCTCCGCGAGCCGTGCGCGCACCTCGGCGTCGAGCTGCGCCACTTCCTCGCGGGTCACGAGCCCTTCGGTCACCAGCCGCTCCCCCCACACCTGCCGCGGGGTCGGGTGCCCCTTGATCGCGGCGTACAGCATCGGCTGGGTGAACGACGGCTCGTCCGTCTCGTTGTGCCCGTGGCGCCGGTAGCCCACGAGGTCGATCAGGAAGTCCTTCCCGAACCGCTCGCGGTACGCGAGCCCGAGCCACACGGCCGCGAGGCACGCCTCGGGGTCGTCGCCGTTCACGTGCACGATCGGCACCTCGAACCCCTTGGCGAGGTCACTCGAGTAGTAGGTCGAGCGCCCGTCGCGCGGGTCCGTGGTGAAGCCGACCTGGTTGTTGACGATGATGTGGAGCGTGCCGCCGGTGGTGTAGCCGCGGAGGTGCGAGAGGTTGAACGTCTCCGCCACCACCCCTTCTCCGCAGAACGCCGCGTCGCCATGGACGAGGATCGGGAGGACGCTCGACGGGTCGCGGTCCGCGCTCCCCGGCACGCGCTGCAGTGCGCGCGCGACCCCTTCCACCACGGGGTTGACGAACTCCAGGTGGCTCGGGTTGGGGACGAGCATGACGTTGATCGTGGCGCCTCCCGGGAGCGTGCGACGCGTGCGTGCACCGAGGTGGTACTTCACGTCCCCGGTGTCGTTGGCGACCCCCGCGGTGGCCGGCTTCTCCTCGAACTCCTCGAAGATCGTCGCCAGCGGCGCATCGAGCACGTGGGCGAGCACGTTGATGCGCCCGCGGTGCGCCATCCCGATCACCACTTCCCGCGCCCCGGCCGCCGCCGCGCCCTCCACGGCGGCGTCGATCATGGGGACGAGCGCGTCGGTGCCCTCGATCGAGAAGCGCTTGTACCCCTGGTAGGCGAAGCCCAAGAACCGCTCCAGCCCATCGACCTCGGTGAGGCGCCTCAAGATGCGCTTCTTCTCCTCGGGGGTGAGGGTGCGGCGCATCTCCCCGTTCTCGATCACGCGCCGGAACCACTCCCGCTCGGCCTCATCCTCGATGTGCTCGAACTCGAAGCCGATGGTCCCCGAGTAGAGCCGTCGGAGCCGCGCGACCGCGTCGGCCGCGGTGGGCTGGTCGTCGAAGCCGAGGGCGGCCCCGGGGATGGTCTCGAGGTCGGCCTGGGTGACCCCGTGGAACTCGGGCTTGAGCTCGGCCGCCCCTAAGGGGGGGGAGCCGAGGGGGTCGAGCTGCACGTCGAGGTGCCCGTACTGGCGGACGGCCTGTACGAGCCCGGCGGCCCCGGCAACTTTCCGAAGGTACGCAGCATCGGCCGTGGGCCCCGCGGCCGGGGCGGCCCCGGCGAGGCGCTCGGCCAGCCTAAAGAATTGCCGCCAGGACTCGTCGACCGAGGCCGGGTCGCGGCGATACGACTCGTACGCCTCCGCGACGTACGCGTCGTTGAAAGCGCTGGTGATGGGGAGGGAGGGCATAATGCCCGTAAATTAAATG
>JADGGM010000154.1 GCA_019689955.1 Gemmatimonadaceae bacterium | reverse complement strand
TCGCTCGCCTGCGCCTCCGCGCCGCGCCCGACCCCCGCCGCCCCGACGACCGCGCGCGCGCCGTCGGACAGCGGAGCCGGGGGGATCGCCGCAAAGACGACGGGGATGGAGCGGCGCGATGGGTTCATCCCGATCTACCTCGACCCGCGCGGCGAGAAGCTGTATCTCGAGATCCCGCACGACTCGCTCCGCGTGCTCTACTTCGTCTCCCTCGCCACGGGGCTGGGCTCGAACCCGATCGGGCTCGACCGCGGCTCGGAGCAAGGAGAGTACGTCGCGCGCTTCGACCGGAGCGGGGACCGGGTGCTGCTCGTCCTGGAGAACTGGAAGTACCGGAGCTCGGCCACTGACAACCCGGACCACGTCCGCACGGTGAAGGAGTCGTTCCCGCCGAGCACCGTCGCCGCGCTCCCCGTGCTGGCCACGGAACACGGGCGGTTCCTGGTCGACGCCACCGACTTCGTGTACCACGATTGGGTCGATGTGGCCGGCACGCTGGCGCGGGCCAAGGAGGGGAGCTACACCGTCGCGCGCGACCGCTCGAGCATCTACCGGCCGTACACCAAGGCGTTCCCGAAGAACACGGAGATCGACGTGTCGCTCACGTACGCCCTCGCGGGGGGGAACCCTGGGCATACCGTCGCCTACATCGTCCCCGACGGACGGGCGTTCACGCTCCGCCAGCACCTCTCCTTCCTCCCTCTCCCCGACGACCACTATCGCCCGCGCGCGCTCGACCCGCGCGTGGGGTTCTTCGGGATCACGTTCAAGGACTACGCGCAGCCCATTCAGGGGGCGCTGGAGCAGCGGTGGATCGCCCGCCACCGGCTCGAACGCGTGGATCCGAACGACCCGCACAGCCCGATCAAGAACCCGATCGTCTACTACATCGACCGCGGGATCCCGGAGCCGATTCGGAGCGCGGTGAAAGAAGGGGTGAGCTGGTGGGTGGAGGCGTTCGACCGCGCGGGGCTCCCGGGGGCGTTCAAGGTCGAGGACCTCCCGGAGGGGGTCGATCCCCTCGACGCGCGGTACAACGTCGTGCAGTGGGAGAATCGCAACGAGCGCGGGTGGTCGATCGGCGGCTCACTCGGCGATCCGCGCACCGGGGAGATCATCAAGGGGATGGCGCGCCTCGACTCGCACCGCGAGCGCACGGACTACAACCTGTACGCGGGGCTCATGGGCGCGGAGCCGTCGTCGGCCGACACCGCGTTCGTACTCGCGCGCGCGCGCCAGAAGGCGGCGCACGAGGTGGGGCACACGCTCGGGCTCGCGCACAACTACATCGCGTCGACGTACGAGCGCGGGTCGGTGATGGACTACCCGCCCCCGCGCGTTCGGCTCGATGCGAACGGCAGGATCGACGTGAGCCAGGCCTACGCCGTGGGGCCGGGGGCGTACGACGTCTGGGCGATCCACTGGGGGTACGGCATCTTCCCCGCGGCGAGCGAGCAGGACTCGCTGCGCGCGATCGTCGCCGAGGGGCTGCGGAAGGGGTATCTCTTCCTCTCCGATGCCGACGCACGCCCGGAGTTCGCGTCGGACCCGCGCGTGAACTTGTGGGACGATGACTCCTCGGCATCGGCCTTCTTGAAGAACCAGATGGACGTGCGGCGTGTCGCGATCGCGCGGTTCGGCGAGCGGAACATCCGCCCGGGGGAGCCGATCGCGCTGCTCCAGGAGCGCTTCGTCCCCGTGTACTTCCTCCACCGCTTCGCCATCAACGCGCTGGCGCGGACGATCGGCGGGATGGAGTACGCCAACGCCGTGCAGGGCGACGGCCAGCAGGCCACGCGCCCGATCAGCGGCGCGGCGCAGCGGTCGGCGCTGCACCAGCTCCTGGGCGCGCTCGCACCGGCCGAGCTGGCGATCCCGGACACGGTGCTCACGCTGCTCGGTCCGCGCCCCTTCTCGTATTCGTCGTCGGTGGAGCTGTTCGGGAGCAGGACGAGGCCGATGTTCGACGCCCTGGGGGCCGCGCGCACGCTCGCGCAGATGGTCGTGGATGCGATCCTCGAGCGTGAGCGCGCGGGGCGGCTGGTCACGCAGGCGGCGCTGGTGCCGCAGCAGCTCTCGCTCGACGAGACGATCGATTCCCTCGTGGCGTTCACGTGGAACCGTCCGGCCCCATCGAACCCGACGCTCGCGGCGCTGCAGCGGGTGACACAGCGCGCGGTGGCCGACCGCTTGCTCGCCCTCGCCGCCGACACCGGCGCTGCGCCGGAGGTGCGGGCGATGGCTGAGCTGAAGATCGGCGATCTGCGGCGGGTCGCGGCGGCGCGCGAGGCCCGGGCGCGGTCGGCGGCGGAGCGTGCGCACTGGGGCGCGATCGCCGACGACTTCACGCGCTGGGTCGAGCGCCGGGAGCTCCCCGCCCCCACGCCGGCGCTCGTGGCGCCGCCGGGAGATCCATTCGGGGAGCCGTGACGATCGCGACACCGCTGGCCGCGACGGGCGGAGGGCGCACGCCGGGGTGGATCCGGCGTCGAGCACGCAACGTATACCGTCGGCCGTTGTTGGCCGGCGGCGTGGCGAGCGGTGTGTTCGTGGTCACGCTCGTTGCCCTGGTAGTGGTCCCGCGCGAAGCGCAGCGCGTCGCGCAGGCGATGATGCCGCCGCCGGACGCGTGGCGGGACACGGCGGGGGTCCTGCGCCGTCTCGCGCTGGCCGAGAGCGGGGCGCGCGCCGCCGAGAGCGCGCTGGTGCGCGGACGGGCGGTGGTGCTCGGGCGCGCGGAGGACATCGCCGTCGACACGCTCTCACCGGAGGTCCGCGCGCGCCGCGACTCGCTCGCCGCGGCCGTCGCGGAGCTGTCGCAGCTCTTGCGCCGCGCCGCGGACGCGCCGCTCGCGGCATCGTACCGCGCGCTGGGCACGGCGCCGGAGCTGCGCGGCATCCCGCGGGTGGCGCAATTGCTCGACACGCTGGCCGAGGTGGAGAAGAGCCGCGCGAGCTTCGGCGCCGCGGGCGGGGTGGACCCGATCTTCGTGGCGCTCACCACGCGCGCCACGCAGATCGGGAAGAGCATCGAGGACATCGCCGAGGCGCGGCGGACCGCGTTGCGGCGCGAGCTCGAGCGCCTCACCCCGCCTGTTCGCACGACCAGCGCGGCCGACACCATCCCGCTCGCCCGCGCCCGCGACTCGGCCGCGCTCGCGGTCGCGACGCTCCGCCGCGAGCTCGGCGAAGCGCGGGTGGTCAACCAGGCGTTGGATGAGCGTGCGGCGCGGGCGCGGGCCGCTGCGTCGGTGGGCGCATCGGTGCCGAGCATGCTGGCGGCCTCACTCGTGCTCGGCCTCGCCGTCGGCTTCGGCGTGACCTTCGCCCTGGAGCTCCGCCACCCGCGGCTGGCCGATCGCGGCGAGGCCGAGTCGATCGCCGGCGTCCCCGTGCTCGTGACGATCGAGGAGCCCGCGTCGGTCCCCGATCGCCACCGGCGCAGCGTGGACCACGAGGTGCCGCGGCTCATCGATCAAGTCTCCGACGCCTATCGTCTCCTCCACACCCAGCTCGCGGAGCGGAGCTTCGAGCTCCCGCGCATCACGATCGTGGGCGACGATCCGACCGTGACCGCCGTCGTCGCGGCGAACCTCGCGGCCACCATCGCGCGGCAAGTGCGGACGACCATCCTCGTGGACACGGACGTCGGCGGCCGATCCGTGGTCGACGTCGTGCGCGTACGGCAGACGCCGGGGCTCGCGGACGTGCTCGTCGGGCGCGCGGAGTGGTCGGAGGCACTTGCCAGCGTGACCGTCGGGCGCGGGCGGAGCATGGACGTGCTCCCCGCCGGCATCGCAGTACGCGGCGATGTCGCCAACGTCGCCGAAGCGTTGGGAAGCGGCGCGTTCACCAGTCTGCTCGAGCATCTCGCGCGCCGATACGAGTGCGTCGTCGTGAGCGCGCCCGTGTCGCGGCACGGCGGGATGCCGCCCCTCGGGAACGACGGTGGCGACGTGGTGCTCTGCGCGCGGACCGCGCGCACCCCCATCGGCGTGCTGGAGCGGCTCGCGGCCGCGCTGCGCGAGCGGGGCGTGCACCTGCGGGGGCTCGTGGTGTGGGACCGGGGCGACCCCGCCGTGTGAGCGCCAACGGCCACGACGGTCCGCCCCACTCCAGCCCAATTCGTTACGAACAACATCCGAAGACGATGCGGCGTCTGGTCCTTGTGACCGGCTCCGCTGGAAATCGTCTTGCTGGCATTAGGACGCTCTAATGAGGTCGGGCTCATCAATACTCGTACCTCATTGGACGGCGCCAATTCATCGAGCAGCGAGCAGTTCTTTCATCGATGCTCCCGACGCTGGGAGCGCATACAGCGCGCGGCGACGCGGCCGCGTGTGCGGGGGACGATGTCGTCTATGCTGCACGAAGGTTTGTCGCGCGACTTCCGTCGCGTATCGGCGATGGTTGCGCTGATCGCCGGCTCGCTGGCGTGTCATGCCGATCGCGCGGGGAGCGGCGTGACGGAATTTCCGGTCCCGCCCGACGGGTCGCCGGTGGTCGGGATGATGGAGGGGGAGGTCGACCGGTTCGGGAACGTGACGTTCACTTCCGTGAACCCCGCGCGGGTGATCGGGAGCGGCGTGAGCGCGGCCATCTACGGATCCCAGAACGTGAACGCGCGGCTGTACACCAGTCGCGCCACGATCGACAGCACGCCCACGACGAAGACGTGGCACATGCCGCTCGGGCTGCGGAACCTCCTCAGCTATCCGATCGGGAGCAATCAGGGGGGCGTGACGCCGAGCGACACCTCCGGCGTGTATGTGGCGCTCATCGGCGGGCCGACGGTGACCGCGACTTCCGGGAGCTGTGCGTCGCCGTGCACGGTGCGCATGGTGCAGTACGACGGCACGGCCTCGTTCACGAGCCCGAACCAGCCCTACATGTACTGGCACGAGCGCCTCGCCGCGGTGCAGCCGGCGGCGGCGGGGGACACGGTGAGCGCGCGGCGCTCCTTCGTGTTCACCGGACCGCGCGCGGTGACCAACTTCCGGTTCGTGCTCATCGTCAGCGCCGCGTGGCCTCCCCCGAACGAGACGTTCTGGAGCACGTTCTACAACGCGGCGACCGACTCGGAGCCCGATCTCCGCGCGGCGCCGCCGTGGAAGAAGGCGACGACCCTCGGCAACGGAACCGAGACGTGGTCCGCCTCGACCGGCCGGCTCACCCTCGGGACGTCGGCCCTGGCGGATCTGATCCTGTACCGGGCTGATTCGTTGGCCCCGGCCACGAACGCGTACATCGAGGCGCGGCTCAAGCTCAACTCGCAACAGGCGAGCGGGACCGCGCCGCAGGCCGCCTTCGGGCTCGGCGATGGGCAGAACGCCATCACCGTGGGGATCGCACGACAGCAGGTCGGCTTCGTCCACGGAGGCGGCTTCTTCGGGCTCACGTGGTCGTTCATCGGGAGCACGTACTCCTTCCCGAGGAGGAGCGATGCGACGGCGCTGCACACCTACACCCTCCGAAAGTTCGGGACGGACAGCGCCACGATCGAGATCGACGGGACGCGCGTGCTGCGCATCACGCAGTCGCAGTTCGACGGCCCGCCGTTTTTCGTCCCGGCGGAGGCCACGGCGTACTTCGGCGTCGGCGGCACCACCAGCGGCAACGTGAGCTCGGACTGGGCATACGTGACCTACGGCATCGGCCAGAGCCAGCCGTAGCGCCGCCCGTCCTCCGATATTCTCGAGTGAGAGCAGGCAACATGGTCTCCCCTCCAGCGAACACCAGTCCCGGCGCCGACGCGGTCGGCGTGCGGCGCCCGTGGACCGGGCCACGGCTCGTCCGTCATGAGTCGATGACCGTGCTCACCCAGAGCGTGCTCGGCCCGCACGTCGGGGTGCCGTTCTTGCTTCAGATCACGTGTAGCGGGCAGGGCGGCTGCGGGCCGTCGGGCCCGTGACGACGATGTGGCGGCGCGGCCCCGTGGACGGGATCACGGTGGGCGGCGAAACGATCATCGTGCACACGCCCACTCGCGCGCGGCTCCGCGCGCGGGGCGGGCGCTTGCAGCGCGCGGAGGGGTACGCCAGCGCGCCCCCCGCGGCGCGGCGCGAGTTGGCGCGCGTGGGCGCGATGGTGCAGCTCCGCGAGCGCGGCCGGTTCCACCTGCACGCGGCAGGGATCGTCGCCCCGGATGGCCGAGCGTGGATCCTCGCCGGCGACAGCGGGAGCGGGAAGTCGACGCTCGCCTACGCCGCCGCGCGTACGGGGTGGCCGTTGCTGGGGGACGACGGGGTCGTGATCGAGCGCGTGCCCGAGGGGGTACGGGCGCACGCGTGGCGCGAGCCGGTCCAGCTGAGCATCGAGCTCGCCGAGGCGTTCCCCGAGCTCCGCGCGCACGCGGCGCACGTGAACTGGAGCGACCCGCGGCACCGTGCTCCGGTGCCGGCCACCTTCGTGCGCTATGCCCCCGTGGCCGGGGTCGTGTTTGTGCGCCGTGGAGAGCGCGACGCGCTCGCGCCGGTAGCACCCACCGCCGCGCTTGCGCGGCTCGTGCGGCAGTCGCCGATGGTGCTGATCGGCGACGAGCGCGCCGCCGACCACCTGGCCGCGCTGCAGGCGCTCGCGGGGGCCGTGCCGGCGTTCGAGCTGGAGCACACGAGCGCGCAGTTGCACCGCATCACCCGGACGATCGCCGGAGCGTGCGCCTGATGCGGTACCGCATCGCGACCGACACCCTCGCCGCCACGCTGAGCGATGGAGCGGTGCTCCTGAGCCTGCACACGAAGCGCTACTTCTCGCTCAACGAGACGGGGACGCGCGTGTGGGCGCTCCTCGGCGAGGCGAAGTCTGCCGACGAGATCGCCGCCGCGCTCGCGGGGGAGTACGCTGTGAGCGGGGAGGAGGCGCGAGCGGCGGTGGATGCGCTGATCGCGGAGCTGGTCGCGGAGCAGCTCCTCGAGGTGCTGCCATCGTGACGCGGCGGCGGAGGCGCGCATGGGTGGGCGCGCTGGGCGGGCTCATCGCGCTCGCGGGG
>JADGGM010000153.1 GCA_019689955.1 Gemmatimonadaceae bacterium | reverse complement strand
CTCCCCTGACGCGATCAACCACCTCTCCGAGAGCGGGCTGGCGCCGCGCCCCGATGCGGCGCGCGAGGGGTGGGTGCGGGTCATCATCGAGAAGCCGTTCGGGCACGGCCGGGAGAGCGCGCGCGAGCTGAACCGCCTCCTCCGCTCGCGCTTCGCCGAGGCGCAGGTCTATCGCATCGACCACTACCTCGGCAAGGAGACGGTGCAGAACCTCCTCGTCCTCCGCTTCGCCAACTCCATCTTCGAGCCGATCTGGAACCGCGACCACGTCGACCACGTGCAGATCACCGCGGCCGAGACCGTGGGCGTCGAGCACCGCGCCGCGTACTACGAGGAGTCCGGCGTGTTGCGCGACATGTTCCAGAACCACCTCCTCCAACTCCTCGCCCTCACCGCCATGGAGCCCCCCAACACCTTCGGCGCGAACGTGGTGCGCGAGGAGAAGGTGAAGGTGCTCGAGGCCATGCGCCGTTACGCCCCCGAGGACGCGCGCGACGCCTCGGTGATCGGGCAGTACGGCCCCGGCACCATCGGCGGCGTGAGCGTGCCCGGGTATCGCGAGGAGCCCGGCGTGGCCCCGGACTCGCGCGTCCCCACCTATGCCGCGGTCCGGTTCCTCATCGACAACTGGAGGTGGGAGGGGGTTCCATTTTTTGTGCGCTCCGGCAAGCGCCTCGCGCGGCGCGTGACGGAGATCGCCGTGCAGTTCCGCCGTCCGCCGCACCTCCTCTTCCGGCTCGGCCACGGCGAACGCCTCGAGCCCAACGTCCTCGCCATCCGCATCCAGCCCGACGAAGGGATCGCCCTCCGCTTTGCGGTCAAGCGACCCGGGATCGACGTCCAGATGGCGCCGGTGCGCATGCGCTTCTCCTACCAGGAGGCCTTCGGCGCCGACTCGCACTCGGCGTACGAGACGCTCCTCCTCGACTGCATGCTCGGCGACGCCACCCTCTTCTCCCGCGGCGACCAGGTGGAGGCGGCGTGGGACGTGATCGACCCGCTCATCGAGGCGTGGAACGCGGTCGATCCCGCTATCTTTCCCAACTACCGCGCCGGCGACTGGGGTCCGGCCGCGGCCAACGCACTTCTCGCACGGAACGGTGCCTCGTGGCGCACGCCATGACCGACACGCAGCACGCCCTCAAGCGCGCCGCGGCCCTCGCCGCGGTCGATCTCGTCACGTCCGGAATGACCCTCGGGCTCGGGACCGGCTCCACGGCGGCCATCGCCGTCGAGGAGATCGGCCGCCGCCTCGCCGACGGTGTCCTGCGCGACATCGTCGGCGTCCCCACGTCCAACGCCACCCAGCACCTCGCCCTCGCCTGCGGGATCCCGCTCACCACGCTCGAAGCGCACCCCGTGCTCGACCTCACGATCGACGGCGCCGACGAGATCGACCCCGCGCACCGGATCATCAAGGGAGGCGGGGGCGCGCTGCTGCGCGAGAAGATCGCGGCCTCGCGCTCGACGCGGTGGGTCGTGATCGCCGATCCGTCCAAGCTCGTCGAACGGCTCGGCGCGCGGTATCCGGTCCCCGTGGAGGTCGTGCGCTTCGGGTGGAAGGGGCACCTCGACACGCTCCGCGCCCTCGGCGCCGAGCCCGCGCTGCGCGTCGCGGAGGGGGAACCGTTCGTGACGGACGAAGGGCACTACATCATTGACGCCCGCTTCCCGAACGGGATCGACGACCCCGCCGCGATCGCCCGCGCGCTGTGCGGCCGCCCGGGGATCGTCGACACGGGGCTCTTCCTCGACTTCCGCCCCGAGGTGATCGTCCCCACGCAGGCGGCGCGCTGACCGGGGCGCCGGCCGCCGGTCGGCCGCGCACGGCCCCGCACGCCGCGACGCCGGCCGCCGCGCCCGGCGGTCCCCGGTACAGGTTGTGCATTCCTCGGGGTGCATATGGTCACGACCGCATGGCGCCCGCGGGGGCGCGCGGCGAGCGCGGCGCCGCTGTTCGCTCCGCTCGTCGGCCGCCACCCGTGGGCCGGCGCCGCGGGCGGCCCCGCATCGTCGGTCGTGCACCCCGCGAGCCCGCAGGCGGGGCAGATCGCGCTCCTCTGGTGGATCGCGGTCGGGATTTCCGCCGTCGTGTACGTGCTCGTGGTGGCCGCGTTCTTCATCGCCATCGCGCGCCACCGTGCGCAGGAGGGGCCGCCCGCCGGCGCCGATCCGCGCGCCGAGCGCCGCGCGACGCGCATCGTCATCGGCGCGGCGGTCGCGACGGTGGTCATCCTCGCCGCGTGGTTCGGCCTCAGCGTCGCCAGCGCACGCGCGCTCGAGCGCCCGCCCGCGCATCCCGTGCGCGTGGAGGTCATCGGCCACCAGTGGTGGTGGGAGCTCCACTACGCCGGCGCGAGCCCCAGCGATGCCGTGACCTCCGCGAACGAGCTGCACGTCCCCGTGGGGATCCCCGTGCAACTGCAGCTCGCCTCCGCCGACGTCATCCACAGCTTCTGGGTGCCGAGCCTCGATGGGAAGCGCGACCTCATCCCCGGCACGCGTACCACCACCTGGTTCCGCGTCGACAGGCCGGGGGTGTACCGGGGCCAGTGCGCGGAGCTCTGCGGGTTGGAGCACGCCCACATGGCGCTCCTCGTCATCGCCGAGCCGAAGGCGCAGTTCGACCAGTGGCTCGCGACCCAGCGCGCCCCCGCCGTCCCCCCGGCCGACCCCGTGACGTGGCGCGGCCAGGCGATCTTCCTCGGCGCCGCGTGCTCGCTCTGCCACACCATTCGCGGCACCGGCGCCGGTGCCCTCAGCGCTCCGGACCTCACGCACCTCGCGAGCCGCCGCACCATCGCCGCGGGGGCGCTCCCCAACGCGCCCGGCACCCTCGGCGCGTGGATCGCCGACCCGCACGCCTTCAAACGCGGGACGATCATGCCCGCGACCCGGCTCGACGGGGGCGCGATGCAGGCGCTCGTCGCCTACCTCCGAAGCCTCCGATGACGGGGGTGCGCCCGTGACCGCCGTGCCGACCGCCGTCCCCACGTCGCACGAGGAGGAGCTGGACCGCGCCCGCCGCCTCGAAGCGGCGTGGGGCTCCCCGCACGGTCTCGTCGGTGCGCTCCGCACCGTCGACCACAAGGCCATCGGCCGGCGCTACGTCCTCACTGCGCTCACCTTCTTCGCCATCGGCGGCGTCCTCGCCACGCTGATGCGCTTGCAGCTCCGCCAACCCGGCGCGCACGTCCTCTCCGCCGAGCAGTACAACCAGATCTTCACGATGCACGGCAGCACCATGATGTTCCTCTTTGCCGTGCCCGTCATGGAGGGGATGATGATCTACCTCGTCCCCCTGCTCGTCGGCACACGCAACGTCGCCTTCCCGCGGCTCAACGCGTTCGGCTACTTCATCTACGTCCTGGGCGGCATCTTCTTCTACGTCGCGTTCCTGCTTCACGCCGGGCCCGACGTGGGGTGGTTCGCGTACACGCCGCTCTCGCTCTCGCGCTTCTCCCCCGGGAAGGGGCCGGACGTCTGGGCGCAGCTCATCACCTTCACCGAGCTCTCGGCGCTCGTCGTAGCCGTGGAGATCGTCGTCACCATCGCGCGCCAGCGCACGGTGGGGATGACGCCGCAGCGCATGCCGATCTTCGTCTGGGCGTCGCTTGTCACGGCAGTCATGATCATCTTCGCCATGCCGGCGATCATGCTGTCCAGCAGCATGCTCATCATGGACCGCCTGGTGAACACGCACTTCTTCGACGTCGCCCAGGGCGGGAGCGCGCTCCTCTGGCAGCACCTCTTCTGGTTCTTCGGGCACCCGGAGGTCTACATCATCTTCATCCCCGCGATGGGGATGGTCTCCGAGATCGTCGAGACGTTCAGCGGGCGCCCGATCGTCGGCCGTCCGGCCGTCATCGCGTCGCTCGCCGCCACGGGGACGCTCGGCTTCGGGCTCTGGGTGCACCACATGTTCGCGACCACCGTGCCCCCCGTGGGCGGGAGCTTCTTCACCGCCACGAGCATCCTCATCTCGATCCCCACGGGGGTGCAGATCTTCTGCTGGATCGCGACGCTCTGGACCGGCCGCCCGCGCGTGACCGTCCCGCTCCTCTTCGTCGCCGCCTTCATCGTCGTGTTCGTCATCGGCGGGCTCTCCGGCGTCATGATCGCCTCGGTCCCGCTCGACCTCCAACTGCACGACACCTTCTTCATCGTCGCGCACTTCCACTACGTGCTCATCGGCGGCGGCGTGCTCCCGTTGTTCGGCGGGTTGTACTACTGGATCCCGAAGGCCACCGGGCGGCTGCTGAGCGAGCGCGCGGGGCGCTGGCACTTCTGGCTCTGGCTGATCGGCTTCAACGTCGTCTTCTTCCCGATGCACTTCCTCGGGCTCGCGGGGATGCCGCGGCGCGTGTACACGTACCAGCCGGACACGGGGTGGGGGCCGCTCAACCTGCTCGCGAGCAGCGGCGTGCTCCTCGTGATCGCCGGGGCGGTGGTGTTCGTGGTGGCGCTCCTGCGCAGCCGGACGCACGGCGCGGCGGCCGGCGATGATCCGTGGCGCGCCCCGTCGCTCGAGTGGGGGACGAGCTCGCCGCCCCCGAGCTACAACTACCTCGACCTCCCCACGGTGCGCAGCGCGGTACCGCGGTGGACCGCACACGCGGACCAGCCCGTGATCGCCGGCGTGCGCGACGATGTGCGCGAAGTCCTCGTCACGCGGTTCGCCGATGCGCAGCCGGACCACCGCGCGCGACTCGCCGGCCCGTCGATCTGGCCGTTCGTGCTCGCGATCACCACCACCGTCGGCTTCATCTGGTCGATCTTCGACCCGTGGGGGGTGCCGATCGGGTTGATCCTCTGCGCACCCCCGCTCATCGCCTGGTTCTGGCCCTGGACGCGCGAGCGCGATCCGCGCCGCGCTCCGCTCGCCTCGGAGGCGGCCGCGTGAGCGCGCGCGCGGTGCTGGACGTCTCCGCGCTCCCGACCGCGGAGCACGGGCGCCGCGCGCTCGTCTGGCTGGGGCAGGTGTGGATGCTGGTGATCGAAGGGACGATGTTCGCCCTCGCCTTCGCCAGCTACTTCTACCTCCGCGCGACCGCCGATGTCTGGCCCCCGGCCAACGTCGAGCTCCCCGGGCTCGCGATTCCCACCGTCATGCTCGCCCTCTTCCTCGCCACCATCGTCCCGACGAGGATCTCGAGCCGCGCCGCCGATGAAGAAGACGCGCCGCGCCTGGTTCGCTCGATGGTCGTCCTCTCGGTGCTCGAGCTCGTGGCGGTCGCGCTGTGGTGGGTCTATCTGTCGCGCCTGGGGTTCAGATGGTACGACTACGCGTACGGGTCGGCGGTCTGGCTCCTGCTCGGCATCCACACGTTCCACCTGGTCGTGTCGACGGCCGAGACGGTCGTGCTCACCACCCTCGCCGCGCGCGGGCCGGTCACGCGCGGGCACTATCTCGCCACGAAGATCGACGGAATGTACTGGTACTGGGTGATCGGCTGGTTCATCGCGATCTACCTGGTCGTCGACCTCCTCCCGCGCGTGTAGCGCTGGCCCGACGCCGCGAGGCGAGCGGGGCCGCTCGCTCCGCGAGGCTCCGGACCTTCCCTGCGGAACACGCGGCGGCACGTGCCATGCGCGCCTTGCCGCCGGGCGCTCGCTGAGCGCCCGCGCCGGGGAGGCCGGTCAGATGGCGGAGCCCGGCGGCACGCTCGCAATCGAACGGAGGTGCCTTATGGAAATGCCCGTCACGCGTTCGAACGACGGCGTGGTGAAGACTGCCAGCGGGTTGAACTTTCTCGTCGGGATCTGGTTCATCCTGTCGCCGTGGGTCTACGGTGCCCGGGCCGGCGCGGGTGGGGTCTGGAACAGCATCATCGTCGGGATCATCATCGCGGTGTTCGCCGCGATCCGATTCTTCTCGCCGCGCTCGGCGCCGGGGCTGAGCTGGATCAACGCTCTGCTCGGCATCTGGATGGTGATCTCGCCGTGGGTCTACGGCTACACGACCAACACGGCGCGGATGTGGAACAGCATCATCTTCGGGATCATCGCGATCATCCTCGGCGTCTGGAGCGCGGTGTCCACGCGCCGGACCACGGTCGCGTGATGTGATGGCGACCACGTGGGGGCGCGATGCGCGCCGCGCCTCACGTGTCATGCAGCGCCGCGGCGCCTACTCGCGGCGGTGGGAGCTGGGGTAGGGGACGAAGACGTAGCCGCCGGTCGGCGTGCGCTTCAGCTGCACGTCGAGCGAGAGCGCGACGGCGCGCGCGACGTCCTCCACCGGCTCGGTGCTGAAGTTCCCGGTGATCGGGAGGCGCGCGATCGACGAGTCGCTCACGGAAACGTCGACGTTGTAGCGCCGCGAGAGCTCCGCGGCGACCTCACGCAGGGGGGTGTTGTCGAAATACGTGCGGTCCTGCGTCCACGCGAGGTAGATACGCATGTCGGCCCCGCGCCGGATCTGGGCGTTCCCTTCGCGGTCGACGGTCACGACATCGCCTGCGCCGAGCTCGTAGTCGGGCCCGGGGACGCGCGGCACCGTTCCGGTGTCGGATTTCGTCGCGCCCGGCGCGGCCGCACGCCCGGTGCCCGCTCGCGAGCGGGCACGTGCGCGATCGGCGAGCGCGACGCGTCCCTCGCTCACGGCGACCTCCACGTGGCGGTCGGTCGGGTAGGCCCGGACGCTGAACTTGGTCCCGAGGTCGCGCGCCACGGTGTTCCCGGCGTGCACGCGGAAGGGGCGCGTGGAGTCGTGTGCGACGTCGAAGTACGCTTCCCCCTCGAGGTACACGTCGCGCAGGGAGTCGCCGTAGTCGGCGGGGATGCGGATCGTGCTGGCGTAGCCGAGGAAGAGGCGGGTGCCGTCGGGGAGGTCGAGCGTCGCGCGCTGGCCGCGCTGGGTGGAGTAGACGCGGGGCTCCTGCGTCTTGGTCGAGGCGGAGGGGGAGGTGAGCAGCCCGCTCCGCCACATCGCGCCGCCGATCCCGACGGCGAGCACCGTCGCCGCGGCCACGGCCACCCAGGGGAAGGAGCGCTGCTCCAGGAGCACGGGGCGCGGCGGCCGCCGGGGG